>JAXDJL010000077.1:0-4421 GCA_034665685.1 Actinomycetota bacterium
TCTACGCTCCAACGAAGGGCGAGATCCTCTTCGAGGAGAAGAACATCCTCGAAGGCAGGGGCGGCCTCTTCAGCAAGCGGAAGAAGCCCTACGACATCACGCGCGAGGGCATCGGGCGAACCTTCCAGAACATCCGCCTGTTCCAGAACATGACGGCTCTCGAAAACGTCATCGTTGGAGCGGACGCTCACCATTCGCACACGATCTTCGATGCGATCTTCAGGACGCCACGCTTGCACCGTGAGGAGAAGGAAGGGCAGGAGCGCGCCGAGCGCATCCTCAACTTTGTCGGCATCCACAAGTACGCGAACGAGCTGGCGGGCAACCTCTCCTACGGGGACCAGCGGCGGGTCGAGATCGCCAGAGCCCTCGCGACGCGCCCGAAGCTCCTGTTGCTCGACGAGCCCGCGGCGGGGATGAACCCGACCGAGAAACAAGGCCTGAACGAGCTCATCTCCAGGATCCGCGACGAAGGCATCACCGTGCTTCTGATCGAGCACGACATGAAGGTCGTCATGAGCATCTGCGATCGCATCGCGGTGCTCGATCACGGCGAGAAGATCGCCGATGGGATCCCAGCCGAAGTGCAGCGTGATCCCAAGGTCATCGAGGCCTACCTGGGGGCCGGGGCGAGCGTCCAGGGTGGAGCACCCACAGGAGGCGCCGATGGCTCTTCTTGAGCTGAAGGACGTCGTCGTACGTTACGGAGGGATCGAGGCCGTTCGGGGTATCTCGCTCGAGGTCAACGACGGCGAGGCCGTGACCCTCATCGGGGGCAACGGAGCCGGAAAATCTACGACGCTCAAATCGATCTCGGGCGTCAAGAAGATCGCCGAGGGCGAGATCTATTTCGACGGCGAGCGGATCGACGGTGTCCCCTCGCATCAGATCGTCGAGATGGGCCTCTGCCAGGTTCCCGAGGGGCGACATATCTTTCCGCGCATGAGTGTTCGCGAGAACCTCACGATGGGCGCCTACAGCAAGCGCGCCTCGAAGACGGGAAAGGCCGATTACGACCGCGTCTTCGAGCTCTTTCCCGTTCTGAAGGAGCGCGAGAAGCAGATGGGAGGCACGCTGTCGGGAGGGGAGCAGCAGATGCTCGCCGTGGGCCGTGCTCTCATGTCTCACCCGAAGTTGCTCATGCTCGATGAGCCGTCGATGGGGCTCGCTCCGCTCTTCGTCGAGAAGATCTTCGACCTCCTAAAGAAGGTCCACGAACAGGGCACCACGATCCTCCTCGTCGAGCAGAACGCACAGGTCGCGCTGCAGCAGGCGGACCGCGGCTACGTGCTCGAGACGGGCGAGATCGTCCTCCACGACGACGCCAAGAAGCTGTTGACCAACGACGAGGTACGCAAGGCCTACCTCGGCGAGGCGTAGCCCGCCGCTTCCCACCGTGGACGACTCCCGGTTCGACGTCATCGTCGTCGGGGCGGGCATCATGGGCTCGGCCACCGCGTGGGCCCTGGCCGACGCCGGTCGCCGCGTGCTATTGCTCGAGAGGTTCACGCTCGGCCACGACCACGGATCGAGCCACGGCACATCGCGCATCTTTAGGCTGTCGTATCCAGAGGCCGAGTACGTGGCGATGGCGCAGGAGGCTCTCCCGCTGTGGCGGTCGCTCGAATCCGAGAGCGGGCAGCGCGCGTTGATCACGACCGGGGGCTTCGATTTCGGCAAGAACATGGAGGAGCACGCGACGGCTCTCGAAGCCTGCGGAGTGGAGCACGAGTTCGTGACGGGGGACGAAGCTCGAACGAGGTGGCCCTGGTTGAGGGCGACGGGAGACGGGACCGTTCTGTATCAGCCGGACGCCGGGATCGTGCTCGCTGCCAAGGCCTGGACGGCTTTCGTCGAGCGAGCCGTCGCAAAGGGAGCGTCCCTTCGCACCGAGGAAACGGTCGTCGCGATCGAACCTGGGGACAACGAGATGAGAGTGGTGACCGGCGACTCGATGTACACAGCAGCCTCCGCTGTGGTGACCGCCGGGGCCTGGGCGCGCGACCTGCTGGGGCCGGCGGGGATCGATCTGGACACCGTTCCAACCCGGGAAACGGTCGCCTACTTTGAACACGTCACCGACCGGCCGATGCCCTCCCTCGTCGATTGGAGCGAGCCGGCTGTGTACGCGCTCGCCACCGATGACGCCAACACGATCAAGGTGGGAGAGCACCACGCCGGTCCGGTGACCGAGCCCGACGCGCCGGGCAGCCTCGACGAGGGCTCGGTGGCGCGCCTCCAAAGATGGGCGGCCGAACGTCTGCCGGGTGTTCGCCCCAGACCTCTCCGGGCCGAAACCTGTATCTACACGAACACCCCGGACGAACGCTTCGTCCTGGAGCGGCACGACCGGATCGTCGTGGGGTCTCCGTGCAGCGGTCACGGCTACAAGTTCGCTCCGCTGATCGGCAAGCGTCTTGCCGCGCTGGCGCTTGAGGTGGAGGCATAAGGACGGCAACCCAACCGTCTTATGACTACAATCCAGACAAACATCGGTCGGATAGGGGGCATGAGAATGCAGCGGATCCATCGCGTAGGCCGGATCGTGGCGTTGATCGCCCTCCCTCTCCTCCTGCTCGCCGCCTGCGGCGACAGGACCGACGACCTCGAGCCCGCAGCTCAGCCTTCCACCAGCGAGGGCCCCTCCTTCAGCACCCTCGAAGACGGCGTCCTGAAGGTCGGATCCTGCCTCGACTACAAGCCTTTCGAGTTCGTCAAGGCCGGCGACGAGATGGGCTTCGACGTGGAACTGACCGAAGAGCTGGCGAAGCGGATGGGCGGTCTCGAGGTGCAGTGGGTGACCGCTAACTTCGACACCATCTTCACCTCCGTGGCGGCGGACCAGTTCGACATGGTCGCTGCAGCCGCCACGATCCTGCCCGAGCGGCAGGATGTCGTCGATTTCTCGGACCCGTATTTCAACTCGCGCCAGGGGTTCACCACCAACACCTCAGCGACGCCCGACATCACGTCTATCGACGACCTCAAGGAGGGCGACGTGGTCGGCGTTCAGAAGGGAACGACGGGCAAGGCCTATGCGGAGGAAAACCTCGTGTCGAAGGGGGTTGAGATCAAGACGTTCGAGACCGCTCCGGACGCCTTTACCGATCTGGAGGCGGGAAACATCGTGGGCGTCGTGAACGATGAGGGCTCGTCCATCGCAGAAGCGGAGTCGCGGCCAGATCTCGAAGTCGTTCAGGCGATCGACACCGAAGAGAAATATGGGTTTGCCTTCTCGAAGGAGAACCCGGAGTTAACCGCCGCAGCCGATGAAGCTCTGGCAGCGATCATCGCCGACGGGACCTACGCATCGATCTTCACGAAATGGTTCCCCGACCTACCGGTTCCGGAGGAGTACAAGGCTTCCTAGGTCGGCTCCACGGTTTTACGCTGGGCACTCGTACCGGTCGTTTATGAACGGGGAGCGCGATGCCGAAGTCTCGTGATGGCGCGGCCCCCCCGGATACCCGTGGTGGCACCGCGCCGCTGCCCCTCGTCACGTTCTGCGCCGGGGCTCTCGCACTCGGTCTGGTCCTCGTCGGCACCCTGATCCTGCAGGGCGTCTATGCGTCGCGCGACGACCCCATCTCGGCGCTCTGCGCGGAGGAACTTGTGGTGGACAGGGAAACGGGGAGGCTCTCGGCCGGGGCGCGCGGCGTCTGCAACATCGTTGAAGCCTTCCTTTCCGGTACGCAGACGGAACTGCTCGTAGCCGGCAGTGTTCTGGGCGCTATCACGATCGTCGTGGGTTTCTCGATCTACCGTCGGATGCCCTCGAAACGCATGCGCGAGCAAGCGATCGCGGGGGCGGTCTTGGGCGTACACGCGATCACTGCTGCCGTGGTGATCGAATGGTTCCGCTCGGGCAACCTATTTACGTTTGCACGCAACTTCTTCAACTTCGCCGTCCTCGACGGTGCCTTCGACGGGTTCGTTCGGGGGGCCGTGAACACACTGCAGCTCGCTTTTTCGGGAGAAGTAGGTGGGATCGTCATCGGGCTGATCCTCTCTGTCTTGGTGCTGTCCGATAGACGCGTGGTCAGAGCGCCCGCCAGCATCTACATCAACTTCTTCCGCGGAACTCCGCTTATCTGGCAGCTGCCGTTCTTCTTCTTCCTCCTTACGTTGGGATTCGGCATCCATCTGCCCACGTTCCAGGCAGCCGCCATCGTCTTCGCCCTCAATACGGGTGCATACGCCGCGGAGGTCTTCCGCGCGGGGATCCAGTCCATCGAGAAAGGACAGATGGAGGCCGCCCGTTCCCTCGGCATGACCTACATGCAGGCCATGCGCTTCGCGATCGTGCCGCAAGCCGTGCGCCGCGTGATCCCCCCGCTAATGAACGAGTTCGTGATCCTCATCAAGGACACCTCGCTGGTGATCGTCCTGGGCTTGACCGCCGAACAATTGGAGATCTACTC
>JAXDJL010000078.1:0-12355 GCA_034665685.1 Actinomycetota bacterium
TCTGGGATCGAGAATCCGATCTCCTGAACCCGGTTACCGGCGTCGACCAGGCGACGCAGGCGAGCGTGCTCCTCGACAATCCGCGCGTATCGAGCGGCAGAGGAAGCGGTCGGGTAGGCATCGAGCAGGCCCAGGATCGCCGGCTTGCCCCCGATCGCCTCGAGGGTGTCTCGCCTCGTCAGTTCGTCGGCAACGGTGACGGCATCCGGCGCCTCGCCCCGGGCGAAGATCGCCATGATCGCTTCGTAGATCTCGACGTGGGCGGGCTGGTAGAAGTCGTCGGCCTGGAGCACCTCGAGCACGTTGGCGATCGCCTCTTTCGAGGCCATCATCGCCCCCAGCACCGATTGCTCGGCATCGAGGTTGTGGGGCGGGATCCTGCTGGGCCTTATCTGCTGAATGGGAGCTCTCTGTGCCACTCATCCTCCACAATCGAACGTATGTTCCCAGCATAAGGACGGCATAGGACACAAAGCTGGATTCCCCTTTGGGGCCTCGAACCGCGGCGTTGAAGACCCGAGACAAAGTTAGGGCTTACGGCCTGTTAGCCGTAAGCCCCTAAACGATGTGGGTTTCGCGAGCAATCTGTGGATTGCGCGCGGAGGTCGCGAGGAAGGGCGGCCTAAGCCTCGTCTTCCTCGTGCGCGATGACCTCGACGGTGACGAGCGCATTGACCTCTTCGTGCAATTTGACCTCGACCTGGTGCGTGCCGAGGCTCCTGATCGGATCCTCGAGGCGCACGTTGCGGCGATCGATGTCTTCCTCCAACTGATCCTGGATCGCGCGCGCTACGTCTGAGTTCGTGACGGAACCGAAGAGACGACCCCCTTCACCGGCGCGCGCCGAGATGTAGACCGGCGTTGCCGCGAGGTGCTGGACCTTGGCGGCTGCGGCCTCTTTGGCTCGCTCGTCTGCTTCGGCGCGAGCTTTCTGCATCTGCTCGGCCTGCTTGAGCGAGCCGCGCGTCGCGGCCATGGCAAGGCCCTTCGGTACGAGATAATTGCGCGCGTAGCCGTCGGCCACGTTCACGATGTCTCCCTTGCGGCCAAGCGCGCTGATATCGGCGGACAGGATGATCTTCATGCCCGGCCCCCTATCTGCTCACGTACGGGAGAAGTGCCATCTCCCGCGCGTTCTTGACCGCGGTCGCGATGATGCGCTGGTGCTGCGTGCAGTTTCCGGTCACGCGGCGAGCGCGAATCTTGCCCCTGTCGCTCATGAACTTGCGAAGCAGCGCAACGTCCTTGTAGTCGACGTAGGTGACCTTGTCGGCGCAGAACTGGCAGAACTTCTTCTTGGTGTTCCGCCGATCCTTATCCCGACTCTTCGTGGACCGTCTGTCCCTATCTCTATCTCTCGCCACGTTCTAGAAGCCTCCCTCTTCGATGGGGGGCGGGCCGCCGACCGATGCGGGTGAGGGCGCGCCCCAATCGCTGCCGCCCCCTCCTGAGCCACCGGAACCACCGGAACCACCGGCGTTACCGCCACCACCGCCACTTCCGAAGGACTTGCCTCCGGAGCGGTCGGACTTCTGCACGGAGGCAGACGCCCACCTGAGCGACGGTCCTACCTCGTCGACCTGGATCTCCACGACGGACCGCTTGTTGCCCTCGCCGTCCTCCCACGAGCGCTGCTGCAGCCGGCCGACGACCATGACGCGCATCCCCTTCTTGAGGCTCTCGCTGATGTTCTCGGCCATGTCGCGCCAGCAGTTGCAACGGAAGAAGCCGTCGAGCTTGTCTTCCCACTGGCCGTCGGGGTTCTTGTACCGGCGGTTGACCGCGACGGTGAAGTTCGCGACCGCCGCACCGGAGGGGGTGAAACGCAGTTCGGGATCGTCGGTGATGTTCCCTACGAGCGTTACGCAGTTGTCAGACGCCACTGGCTTCTCCTTGCTTTGCTCGGTTGGATTCCGGACGGATGATCTTTCCGCGGACGTACTCGTCGGAGATCCGGATCGTGCGCTCGAGGTTCGCCAAAGCATCCTCGGGCGCCTGGAAGTTGGTGAGGAAGTAGTAACCCTCGTTCTTGTGGGCGATCTCGTACGCGAACCGGCGGTTTCCCCACCTGTCGACGTTCGTGACCTGGCCCCCGTTGTCGGTGACGACCGTCGAGAAACGGTCCACCGCCTTCTGGATATCGCCTTCTTCGAGGCTCGCATCGATGATGACGAGCGCTTCGTAACTTCTCATATGGCCTCCTGTGGACTCCGGCCCCGCCGCTTCGGCGAGACTCCGAGACCCTCTTCCGGTCCCCAAAGGGTTGCCGTGATCGAGGGCAGGGGTTGCAGCCACCAGGGCTGCTTGAACGCCCAAACCCTACCTCCTCTCCGTTCTTGCGACGACTCGAACGCCTCCAGCTCCGCCGCGCGAGGCGAAGGCGTCAGGCGGGGGCCAAGTTAGCGGGAGGGTCCGACAGATTCTCTTGGCTCGGAACGTCTTCCCGCCCGATCGCCTCATCAGATGTGAGGAAGACCACTATCAGCAGGAGCAGCAAACCGGCTCTGCCCCACACCCCCACGGTCATCACGTCCTTCGCGACGCTGTCGTACTTCTGCAAACCGAAGTCGTAGAAGTACCGGAACACCCCCCAATAGACGGCCAGGTCCGCCGCCGCGTAGGCCGCCCACCAGGCGATGTGCACCCGCAGGAGAACGAAGAACGGCAGGAGCCACAGCGTGTACTGCGGCGAATGCACCTTGTTCCACAAGAGGAAGGTGGCAAGCAGCGCGCCGCAGACCTGAAGGAACGGGAAGCGCTCGCGACGCCGGGCGATGACCATCCCTGCGACGAGACACCCCACGGCGAACGTGGCCGTCAGCGCGAGAGTGACGACATTGAACCGCTCCGGGCTCCAATCCGGCCAACCCAGCCACCAGATGCTGTCGAAGTTCGGATAGCGCCGCTCGTGGAAGAGATACGTCGCGATCCACCCGTCGTAGTTCGCGAGCGCGAAGGGCAGGTTGATGACGATGGCAGTGCCGGCCCCCTTGAGAGCCGTCATCGCTGCCCCGCGCATGTCTCGGTCCCAGACGCGTTCCAACACCAACGGGGCCAGGAACATGATGGGGTACATCTTCAGGGCGGCCCCCACGCCGAAGAGCACCGCGGCCCAACCGAACTTGCGCTTCCACCACAGCCAGATCCCCGCGACGGATGCGGCGACCACCAAGAGGTCCCAGTTATGGAACGAGTAGAGGACGATCGCGGGAGCCGCCGCCCACAGCAGCGCCCTCATCCCCGCCATGCGCGCGAGGAGGAAGGCGATGAGTAATCCGAGTGGCGCGAGGAACAAGGCCGAAACCTTGAAGTACGAGTCGGCGTCGTCCGCTAGGGCGCCGGTCGCCCACATGAAGACTCCAGTGAGAACCGGGTACTCGATGGCCCCGTCCCGCAGCTCACCTTCGACGAGGCTGCCGTGCACATACGGGAAAGTCTTCTCGGGCACACCGTTCACGTCGCGGAAGAGCCTGATCCCATACAGGGGCTGGATGTCGTTGTAGCAGAGCTCCTTGTAGCTCCGCTCGTTGAAGTGCCCGACGCACCGCGCCTTGAGGAGATAACCGCCCAGCAAGAAGACGAAACAGATACCGAGCACGAGAGGCAGCGCGAACCGCTTCGGGTAGCGCTCGGATGTAGGTGCTATGGGCCGTACCTCCGGCGCGCGGGAGGCGGCACCGTCGGACTAACGGAGGGGGACGGCTCGCCGCTCGGACTCGGATCCACCTGGGTGGTCGTGGTGGGAGGCGCAGACGGTGATTCGGACGGCTCCTCCGAGGGAGATTCCTTGGGGCTCGGTTTCGCCGACGGGGTAGCCGTCGGGCCGGTGTAGGGCGGAGGTGAGTTGATGATCTCGAGGTCGTCCATCTCCTCCGGTACCGCGAACTCTTCGGGCAGGAGATCGAGATCGATGATCGCGGTCGCCATGAACTTCGCCCATATCTGGGCGGGGAACGAGCCTCCGGTCACGTCGATCCCATGCACGGGGCGGCAGAGCTCGGGGTCCGAGCAGTAGTGCATGAGCGGTTGCTCTCCACCCTTCGTGACGGGGTAGCCCATCCACACCACCGTGGCCATCTGAGGGACGTAGCCCGCGAACCACGCGTCCTTGTTGTCCTGACCGGTCCCGGTCTTGCCTGCGATCGGCCGGCCGTCGAGTCCGACCGAGGCAGCCGTGGCGGTCCCAGACTCGACCACCTCTGTGAGAGCGTCGGTCATGATGTCGACCGAATTCTGCTCGGCCACCTGCTCCGGCTTGCTGCTCGCCTCGATCTCGCAATCGCCTTTCCTCTCGACGTACTCCTTGACGCAGTTCCCCTCGCTGTCCGTGATGTAGAGGACGGGAGTGACCTTGGGCAGAGCGCCACGACCCGCGAAGCCGGCGTATGCGCGGGCGAGCTCCAGAGGAGTCACCGTCAACGAGCCTCCGAACGCATTCGCGCAATAAGGCTCGATCTCGTCCGTGCCCTTGGGGGCGAATCCGAAGTCCGTCAAAAGGTCCGCAACCTTCTCAGGCCCGATCTCAGCGATGAGTTGCCCGTAAACGGTGTTGACGGAGTTGGTCGTAGCCGTGCGCAGATCGATGGTCCCGTAGGACGAGCCGCCGTAGTTGTCAACCTCCCATGGAGTCCCATCCGGGTTGTTGCAAGCGGAGTTCTCATCGATCGTCATCGGGCTGGACCCCGAGAAGCGCGAGTCGGGAGAGACCCCCTCCTCGATCGCGGTGAGCAGGGTGAAGGGTTTGAAAGAGGAGCCCGGTTGGCGTCCCGGGAACGACGTCGCGTAATTGAACCCGCGCGACGCTTTGAGGTCGCTCGTCTTCTTGCCCCCCACCATCGCGCGCACGTAACCCTCGCGGGTGACCGAGACGAGCGCGGCGGGTGGATCCTCCTTCTCGGTCAAGGTGTCGTACACCGCGCTCTCCGCCGCCCTCTGGATATCAAGGTCGAGCGTCGTGTGGATCTTGAAGCCGCCCGTGTAGAGGCGATCTCCGAACTCCGGATAGAGATAGTCCTTACGCAACCACTCCATGAAGGAGCCGGCGTTCTGGGCTTGGGTGGCGGTCTGCGCGTCCGCGATCGCTTTCTCCGACAACCTCACGCGCCCGTGCTTCGCCCGGCGAGCCAGCGTGTCCCCGAGATAGCCCTGCTCGACCATCAGGTCGATCGTGCGGTCGCGTCGCTCGCGCGCGCCCGCCTTGTTCCTATCGGGCTGATATGACTCGGGCGCGGGGATGATGCCGGCGAGATATGCGGCCTCGGACAACGTCAGTTCCTCCGCGTGCTTGTCGAAGTAGGTGCGCGCGGCGGCCTCTATCCCGTACGCGCCGCGTCCCAGATAGATCGTGTTCAGGTAGAAGCCGAGAATCTCCTTCTTCGAGTAGCGACGCTCCATCTTCACTGCGAGAACGGCTTCTTTCGCCTTTCGGATGACCGTCCGCGAGGGATCCTGCAATACGGCGTTCTTGACGTACTGCTGGGTGATCGTCGAGCCACCTTGCTCGACCTCACCGCCGACGAGGTTTGCCCACGCTGCGCGGAGGATCCCTCGGAACGAGATCCCGTTGTGCTCGTAGAAGTCCCTGTCCTCCGAGGCCACGACCGCTTGGCCGATGAAGGGCTTCTTCTTCATGAGGTCTTCCGTGTCGATGAGGAAGCGCTGGATGTCACCGGTGTACGTACCGATCAACTTCCCGTTGACGTCGTACACCTCGGCCGACGACGCCAGCGTGACCTGTTCGGGCGTCTTTAACGACGCGAAGGCATACGTGACGAGGAGGATCCCGAAGCCGACCAGGATGGCGAAGATCGGAAGGATCCACCCGAAGCGCAGCAACAGCCGCTGCCCCCGGGTCCCGGGCACGACCTTACGTGTGATCTTTTTCTTGGGCGGGGGTCGCCGGCTCATGCGGTTTCCTATGGCGAGAAATGAGGACTACAGGAAGCCGAGTTTAAGGCCTTCCACCAGCAAATATGCAGCGCCCGCAACGGCGATGAGAGAAAAGAGAGCCGCAGCGGCGGCCACCGTCCGGGCGAAACGAGGGCCGGCCGGTGGCGACGCAAGCGGTTCGTCCGGTAGCGGCACCGAGACATCGGAGCCGGCGCGACGCCGGACGATCACAGCGGTGAGCAGACCCAGGAGCGAAGCCCCGCCGAACAGCAGGATCTCTCTCGAGGGCAGACCGTCGCCGATGAGGAGTGCCTCGGGGAACAGCGCGAGCGCGAGGGAAGCACCCGCGATGAGCCAAGTCGCGACGCGTGCGTCGGAATGGATCGGCCCCCCCGCACCGCGCAGGATCAACCGTCTTGCGAGCAGAAGCGACGCGCCGACCATCGCGGGGAGCACCACGACGACGACCGACCAAGGGACCGCATCGATCACTTCGCCGGCGTCGACCGCTCGTCTGAACGCGACCTCGCCGGCAACGACCACGGCCCCGAACCCTGCGGTCAGCGGGAGATGGGTGAACAGGAGAACGGGGGCTGTGGGTCGCGCTGCCGGCATCAACAACAGGACCGTCGTCGCGAGCAGGGAGGCAACCGCGATCGCGGGCACCATCGACGGCGCGACGAAGGAGACCGCTAGCGCTACGAGGATCGGGCAAGCGGTGACAGTCCCGATCTTTCGTTCCTTGACCGCGCACCAGGCATAGGCGGCGGTCGCCAACACGACCAGGGATGCCGCTACCCACGGCTGCTCGCCGGCGGCCGGGCGAAGCAGAAGCAGGAACCCCGCGCCGACCAATAGGGGGGCTGCCTCGCTACCGCGCGCGGCTCCCTGCGCCCACGCACCCGTCAGTGGGAGGCCTCCGGCAAGAAGACCCGCTGCTGCAACGACCAGCCATTTCTCCCATCCCTCCACAGCTAGCGGAAGCTCCCATAGCTCGGCGTCCAGCCACCACACCGTGAACGCGGCGGTCGCGATCGCCAGACCCGCGGCAACTCCGAACCACGCGTACGACCTCCTTCTCCCTTCGAGCAGGAGAACCACCGCCGCGGCTCCCACAACGAGGGCGAACAACAGACTGGGCACCAGCCACCGGCCGGCCGCCAACAACGCCAGCCCCGACGCTCCGGCACCGACAAGTGCGCCGCGCTCGACGCGTGGTAGCAAACGAGCGCGCGCTCCAACGAGCAGCCACGCACACGCCGACGCTGTTCCGGCAACGAGACTGCGGTCTGCATCGAGGATGAAACCGCGCCACTCCGGCGAACCGCGCCCGGCGATGGCCAAACCCAGGGACAGCACGATCCCCGCCCCCGCCGCGACGCGCAGCGTGAGCGTTCGCAGCTTCGGCGGCGCAAGCGCGTCGAGCAACAACAACACGGCAATGGCCGCGTGACCAAGCAGCAGGAGAACGACGGTTACGTCGGGGAGCTCGTCAAGGTCCATCTATCGCTCCGTGAAAGTCACTAGAGCTCGCTCGCGAGCAGCGACAAGGCGACGACGACCAGAACGAAAGCGGTGCCCGCGACGATCCACCTGACCGCCGGGCGATGGTTCAGCACACGGCCCAGGAAGTAGGTGCCCGCACCCAAGACCAGCGTCGCGCCCACCCACCTGCCGAGCGCGATCGCGATCTCGGCAGCTCCCTCTCCATCGGGGACGCCCGGCCCCCAGAATGCGGTGACCAACGCAGCCGACCCGAGCGCCGCCTCCGCCAGTCCAAGGAGCGTCCACCCGCGTCCCGCGATGCGTGCCGATGACAACCACAGGACGAGGCCCAAAGTCCCGGCGGCGGCGGCGAGTCCACAACCGATCGCCGCGATCTGCGGCTCGAGGATCACGGGGGAGCCGAAGACGGATTGGATCTCGCGCCACTCGTGCAGGCTGGTCGTCCCCCATCGGAGTGCCGCCGCGCCGAGCGCTGTGCTGATGAGGAGGAACGCTATCGTCGACAGGGCCGCGTCGCGCGTCTCCATAGCAAGCACGCGGCCTCCGGTGATCAGCGCGAACGCTCCGGCCAACACCAAGAGGGAGCCCGGCGCCGCTCCGACTAGATAGCCGGTGGCCAGGATCGATCCCGCAACTCGAAGGCCCGCGACGGCAGGAGCTGTGGTTGGGGCAGGTAGAGCTTCGGCTCTCAACCCTGCTCGCGGCGCTCTTCGGGCGGGCGCCGGGAGGTGTACTTCTGTCCCACGACGTAAGAGCGGAGCAGGTGGTTCCAATTGCAGTCGATGCAGACCTCAACGCTGTAGCAGGTGAAATGCTCGTGCTTCCGCATCAGGTCCTTCAGCCAGTCCGCCGGATAGACGACCCTGCCGTTGTCCCGGCCCAGGTGATCGCCGTACACGTAGCGGACGTTGCGCAAGGACTCGTGCGAGCAGATCGGGCAGACGACCTCCGAGGGGTCGCCGATGTTCTTGGCCGCCCGAAGCAGCTCGGGGTGAGCATCGCAGGCGTCGGTCGTGGACAGGAGACCCCGCCTCACCGAGGCGATGACGGCGCGGCGCGCCAGGCTGTAGTCGACCACCGGCCCCCCCGAGGCGACCGGCGGTTTCGTGGGATCGAACGACCTGCCTGCACCCGTCATCCCCGGATGGTAAACGGACGCGCCCCTCAATCCCCGCCCCGGGGGGCAGAAGGTCCGGGATGCCCCGATTTGCAAACTCCTAGGTATCATGGTGATATATCGGTTCGATATATCGGATGGACTAATCACGCGAAGGGCTACGGATGAAGAAGCAGCCGGGGATGCTGGAGCTGCCGGTGCTGGGCCTCCTCAAGGAGCGCTCAATGCACGGGTACGAGCTCCGCAAGCAGCTGAGCGCCATGCTCGGCCCCTTCTGGCAGGTCTCCTGGGGATCCCTCTACCCCGCCCTTCGCCGCCTCGCAAAGATAGAGGCCGTCGAGAAGGTCGTCGAACCAGTCGTCAAGCCCCGGCGCTCGGTCCGCGAGGGCAAGGCTAAGGCCAAGCAGCCCGCCACCCTCACCGCCGGCCGTCGCAAGAACGTCTACAGGATCACGCCCCTCGGCGAGCAGATGTTCCTCTCGATGCTCGAGGAGGGCGCTGCGGCGGTGGACGCGGACCACTTCACCCTGAAGCTTGCTTTCTTCCGCTATCTCGACTCGGACGCCCGTCTGATGCTGCTCGAGCGCAGGCGCGCCTACCTAACCGAGAAGCTCCATCAGTTCCGCACGAATCTCAGGGAGTACCGCGAACGGATCGACAGCTACACCTTGTCTTTGCAGAACCACTCGATGGCCGCTACGGAAAGCGACATCGCATGGATCGACGAATTGATAACTCAGGAGCGGATGCCCAAAGACGTCCGCCCCGAGATCTCGAACGCTTAGGAGGGAGAACAACAATGGCGAAAGTCCGCGTTGCGATCGTAGGGGTGGGGAACTGCGCGTCCTCATTGGTCCAGGGCATCGAGTACTACTCGAAGGCCCGCTCCGACGAGATGGTCCCCGGCCTCATGCACGTGGATCTCGGCGGCTACCACGTCTCGGACATCGAGTTTGTGGCGGCGTTCGACGTCGATGCCAACAAGGTCGGTCTCGATCTGTCTGAAGCGATCTGGGTCGAGCCCAATAACACGGTCAAGTTCTCTGATGTCGGCGGTCGTGACGGCCTCGGCGTCGAGGTGATGAGAGGGCACACGTACGACGGCCTCGGCACCTTCTACCGGGACATGGTCACCGAATCTCCTCTCCCTCCAGTGGATGTTGCTCGCGTTCTCAAGGAGACCGAGACCGACGTTCTCATCAGCTACCTCCCCGTCGGTTCCGAGCAGGCGGATCGCTTCTACGCCGAGCAGGCTCTCGAGGCCGGCGTCGCGTTCATCAACTGCATGCCGGTCTTCATCGCAACGAACGAGGATTGGGCCGCTCGCTTCACCAAGCACGGCATCCCGATCATCGGCGACGACATCAAGAGTCAGTTGGGCGCGACGATCTCGCACCGAGTCCTGTCCAAGCTCTTCGAGGACCGCGGCGTGGTTATCGACCACACCTACCAGCTGAACTTCGGCGGGAACATGGACTTCAAGAACATGCTCGAGCGCGAGCGCCTCAAGTCCAAGAAGATCTCCAAGACCCAGTCGGTAACGTCTCAGATCCACAACGGGATCGACGCGGACGACATCCACATCGGCCCCTCGGACCACGTTCCGTGGCTGAAGGACCGCAAGTGGGCCTACATCCGGATCGAGGGCCGTGAGTTCGGCGACGTTCCGATCTCGATGGAGCTGAAGCTCGAGGTGTGGGACTCCCCCAACTCGGCAGGCGTCGTGATCGACGCCGTCCGCTGCGCCAAGCTCGCTCTGGATCGCGGCATCGGTGGCCCCCTTCTCGGACCCAGCGCCTACTTCATGAAGTCTCCTCCGATCCAGTACTCGGACGAGGAGGCCAAGGAGCTCGTCGCCGAGTTCATCAGGGGCGAGGAGACCGAGCTGACCGAGGCGATCAAGAAGAACGGCCACGTGAACGGGAGCGGGAACGGCAAGCCCCTCTCCGAGATCTCGCTGGCCGCCGACAAGGTCTATCGCCGCTGATCTAGGTTCGTCGACCGCCGATGAGAGCCGTGGGCAAGAAGCGGCAACAGGCGATCCTTCTGTAAGCACCGGGCGGCTGCTGGCCGGACGCGACTTCCGCTGGCTCCTCATATCGCAGTTCATCGGTCAGGCCGGGGATGGCCTCATGCAGGCCGCGTTCGTAACGATCCTCATCCTGGAGCCCGAGGGCGCGCCCGAACGCATCCTCAGCGTCTTCGCGTTGACGCTCCTCCCCTATTCGGTCATCGCCCCCTTCATGGGGGTGCTCGTCGACCGCCTCCCGCGTCGTGCTCTGCTGATCGGAACCAGCGCCGCGCGCGCGGTCGTCGTCGGAGGTCTCGCGTTCGTGTGGGGGCGCGGCGACTTCGTCCTCTACTCGAGCCTCTTGATCCTGACCGGTCTCGGGCGATTGTTCCTGACGACGAAGGGCGCGGCCCTTCCGAACGTCCTGCACGAGGCGCACCTCCTACGGGGGAACTCCGTGTCCGGAGGAGGCGGGATCATCGCCGTCCTGACGGGCGGCATCATCGGTACGGCCGCCGTGAACGTTTTCAGCGCAACGACCGCCTTCGTTCTTGCGGCCGTCTCCTTCGCTCTCTCCGCCGTCGCCGCGCGCATGATCACGCTGTCCATGGAACACAAGCGGGCGGCGCGGGAATCGTTCGGGATAGCGGTGGCCCGTACGTTCCGTGAGCTGATCGACGGCCTGCGCGCGGTCTGGACGCGCGAGCGCGCACGCATCTGCCTGGGCGGGATCTTCGTGCTGCGCACGATCGGCGTCTACGTCGCGATCACCGCTGTGGTCATCATCAAGGCCGAGTACGGAGGTGAAGCGGGCCGACTTTCCGCGAGCGCTCTGGCGCTCGGAGCTGCGGGGGCCGGCGCGTTCCTGGGAGCGGTGATCGCACCTCGCCTCGGTCGCACGTTCAACGAACCGAAGCTGATCCTCACCGGCTACATCCTGTCCGCCGCGGTCATCCTGGCGCTGGGAGGCCTCTATCACCTGGCCGCGGTGCTCGGCTTGATGCTCGTCGGGGGGCTCGCAGGGTTCCTCACGAAGGTCGCCGTTGATGCTCAGATGCAGGAAGTGATGCCGGACGAATATCGGGGGCGCGGCTTCGCGGTCTACGACATCCTCTACAACGCGGCAAGCGTCGTTGCAGCCGCTCTCCTCGTCCTCACCGATGGGCTTTCCTTCAGACCCCTGTTGCTGAGCGTGGGAGTGGTCAACCTGCTGGGCGCACTCGCCGGGTACGTTCTCATGCGGCGCGCCGGGATGATGTCAGACGCCCCCGCCGACTAGCCAGTTGCGGCCCAACCGATCGCGTTCTGACACCGTGTAGGTGGCCAAACGCGATGAGTTCACGGTTTGCGAGCGACCATCATCAGTTCGGGGTGCTCGAAACCGGGGGCCCGTTCGGCGAAATCACCCGGAGCTACCGACCAGATGTGCTCGGGGATGAGGCCCACCCCCACCGCTAGCAAACGCAGCTCGCGCGGCGTGTAGACGCCAGTCCACAGGTCGACCTCGTGATCGTTCCCTTCTTCGTCCTTGACGGTCGTTAGCTCGTGGACGAGACCGGCATCGACGTCGAAGGTCGCTCCCGGGCGTGGGTAGCGCGCTTCGTGTAGCGCACTGAACGCGGTCAAGATCACCCGGCCCCCCTGGCGGACCGACTCCATCATCCGGCGCAGGACAAGCGAGTCGTCGGCGCCCATAAGGCCGAACGCTCCCTGACAGATCGAGATGACGGCGTCGAACTCATCCTCGAACGGCATCTGGCGCGCGTCGACGACGAAGAAGGACGCCGGCACTCCCGCCTCCCTGGCCGCCGCTGCCGCGATGTCGAGGAAGC
>JAXDJL010000079.1:0-5397 GCA_034665685.1 Actinomycetota bacterium
CGCGCAAGGGCCGTAGAGGTGCTGGGCGGCTTCGACGCCGAGCTGTCGGCCGACCACCTGGTCGAGGCAGCAAAGGATCCGGCGGACGACGTGAGGCAGGCCGCCGAGGACGCCCTCTTGGCTCAAAGGCCGGCAGCGGTTGCGGACGTCCTCGTGGCGCGACTGGCATCGCCCTCCCACCGGCGGATCGCGCAGAACCTTCTCGTGCGAGTCGGGGCCGATGCGATCCCGGCTCTCGTTGCCGCGGCGCCTAACGCGCCGGGAAAGCTGGCGGACGTGATCGCCTCGCTGTTAGTTGAGGTCGGCGCGGAGGAGAGACTGCTGGCAGACCTCGACGATCGCGACCCACGCGTACGCATCTCGGCCTTGATTGGCCTCGGGGTCATCTCCGCGACGCAGCACATCGGGGCAATCGCATCTCGGCTCGAGGACCCGATGACGGTCGTGCGGATTCAGGCTGCCGAGGTACTGGGCGCACTCGGCGACGACGCGGCCCTCGAGCCACTTAAGAAGGCCTTCGTGTCCGACCCCGACATGGGCGTCGTTGCGACGATCGAGGGGGCCCTACGCCGACTTACCGAGGATCAGCCGGACGCGGACTGAGGCGTCACCCGAAGCCGATGACAAAGAGCATCTAGCGTTCGCGTGGTCGAGGAACGAGGCGATAACCAACGTTACGGATCGTCTCGATGAGAGCTTCGTGCTCGGCCCCGAGCTTCGCCCGCAGGCGCCGGATGTGAACATCCACAGTGCGAGTGCCACCGTAGTAGTCGTATCCCCAGACCTCGCGCAAGAGCAGATCGCGATCACATACGCGGCCCGGCCGTTGCGCTAGGAACTTGAGGAGCTCGAACTCTTTGAACGTGAGGTCGAGCGGTCTGCCGCGCACGTAGACCTGATAGTTCTCCGGATTGACCGTGACGTCACCGACCTTCAACACCAATGGGTCGTCGCCGCGGCCCGAGCGACGCGCCGCGATCTCGAGCCGCGCCGAGATCTCTGCTGCCGGTGCTGAGTTGAGCATGAAGTCGTCCGTTCCGAGATCCCACCTGAAGCGAGCGACGGTGTCCTCGTTCACGACGGCGATGACAGGGGGCAAGCCGATCTCCCACGCGGTGGACAGGTTCCGCGCGGCTTCCTCAGCGTTCTCTACATCACCCGTCGCGTCGATCAACAGGACGTCGGGATGGATGGGGATCAGATCCTGAGGCTCGTGTGCCTTCAGCGACGCGACCACCATCCGCCACGGCCCCAGAGGGAAGGAAGGGAGGAGGTCGCGCGCGTCCGTCACTAGGTCGGAAAGCAACAACACGGTCCAGGCGGCCATATGTCCATGTTGCACCACCCACGGTGGGAGGCGCTAGTGCGCGGGCATCATCCGGGGTTGGGGTCCTCGGATTCCCGCCACCCATTGGTTATCGGCAGCCGGCGGTCACGCCCGAAGGCCTTGGTGGTCACCTTCGGGCCCGGGGCGGCCTGCCGGCGCTTGTACTCCGCCCGGTCGACCAAACGGGACACCTTCATCACCACCGCTCGCTCGTATCCCTGTGCGGCGATCTCATCGACCGAGGCGTCCTCCTCGATGTACGCCTCGAGGATGGGATCGAGCACGTCGTAGGCCGGCAGAGAGTCGGAATCCTTCTGATCGGGTCGCAGCTCGGCCGACGGCGCCTTGTCGATGATGCGTTGGGGGATCACTTCCGACACGGCGTTCCGGTACGCGCACAGTTCGTACACCTCGGTCTTGAACACGTCCTTCAACACGGCGAGGCCCCCGGCCATGTCCCCGTACAACGTGGCGTAGCCGCACGCCAACTCCGATTTGTTGCCGGTGGCGAGAACGAGGTGACCGTAGCGATTCGAGATGGCCATCAGGGTGTTGCCGCGGATCCGGGCCTGGAGGTTCTCCTCGGCGAGCCCCATGGGGGCCGGACCGAAAGTCTCCTCGAGCATCTTGAGATACGCGTGATACGTCGCAGCGATCGAGACCTCGAGCAGCTCGACTCCCAGATTTGCCGCGAGCTTCTGCGCGTCTTCCAGTGAATGACCACTGGAGAACTCAGAGGGCATCGCTACACACAACACGTTAGTGGGGCCAAGAGCATCGGCCGCGATGACTGCGGTCAGGGCCGAGTCGACGCCTCCCGAAAGACCGATCACAACTCGCTCGAACCCGTTCTTGCGAACGTAGTCGTGGACGGCTAGTCGCAACGCCTCGTAGACCTCGCCGCTGCCCTCCCCCCGGGGTGCGACCGAGGGAACGGGCTTCCCGCCGGGCGGACGCAGCT
Source organism: Actinomycetota bacterium (assembly GCA_034665685.1). GTDB lineage: Bacteria > Actinomycetota > CADDZG01 > CADDZG01 > WHSQ01 > JAUJNU01. The sequence continues at coordinate 2,289 of JAXDJL010000079.1, forward strand.
TCAGGGCGATGCGGTCAACGGAGGCGACACTCGTCTCTCCCGCATGACCGAGTGGCACATCAACCACCTGGAAGTGCTCCGTGAACTGCGGCGAGCGCGCGATCACCTCGCCCTCGGGATCGATCACGAGCGAACCGCCATCGAAGACGAGCTCGTCCTGGCCACCGACCGTGTTCACATAGACGATCGAGGTCTTTGCACGCCGCGCTCTGTCGCACAGCATCTGCTCGCGCTCGAGCATCTTGCCTTTGTGGAACGGCGAGGCGTTGATGTTGACGACCAACTGCGCGCCGGCATCTCCTTGCGTCACGAGGGGGCCGGTCGGCGTCCACGCGTCCTCGCAGACGCAGACTCCGATGACTCCATCTTTCGTCTCGATCAGATGGTGCAAGCGTCCCGAGCGGAAGTAACGGCGTTCGTCGAACACCCCATAGTTCGGAAGGATGTGCTTGTGGTAGATCGCGGCGATCCGGTTGTCGTGACAGATGGCGGCAGCGTTGTAGATCTCGCCATCGACCTCATCGACGAACCCAACGACGGCCAGCAGGTCTCCGCAGGCGGCTGCGATGGCCTCCGTGGCCGCTAGATTCGCCCTGATGAAGCTCTTCTTGAGAACGAGGTCTTCAGGGGGATAACCGGTAACCGCCAATTCCGGAACGCCGAGGACCTGAGCTCCCTCGTCCCGCGCCCGCGCCATCGCCTCGATGATCATTTCCTGGTTGCCCGCGATGTCCCCCACCAAGAGGTTCATCTGAGCCATGGCTATCCGGACCATGTCCCAAGCCTACGTTTCCCCCGTGGTCGGGGCCGCAGCGTTTACCTGGGCGAAACGTTGCCGAAGTATCGTCGGTTGCCATGGAGAGACAACAGGACTATGTGCTCCGCACGATCGAGGAGCGGGGCATACGCCTCGTGTGGCTGTGGTTCACCGACGTGCTGGGGTTCCTGAAGTCCTTCGCCGTCACCTCCGAGGAGCTCGAGCAGGCTTTCGACGAAGGCATCGGTTTCGACGGCTCGGCGATCGAGGGCTTCGCTCGGGTCCAGGAGTCGGACATGCTGGCGCGACCAGATGCGTCCACCTTCCAGATCATGCCCAGGCGCGGTGACTCCAACGACGAGGGAACCGCCCGGATGTTCTGCGACATCTACACACCGGACGGCCGGCCGTTCTGGGGAGATCCTCGTTACGTCTTGCGGCGGAACCTCAAGAAGGCATCCGAGCGCGGCTTCACTTTTTACGTGCACCCCGAGACCGAGTTCTTCCTCTTCAAGAGCAGCACGGACGCCACGCCGATCGACTCGGGTGGCTATTTCGATCTGACGCCGAGCGCGGAAACACAGGAGCTGCGGCGAGAAGCGATCAGCGTGCTCGAGCGCATGGGGATCCCGGTGGAGTTCTCCCATCACGAGGTTGCCCCCTCGCAGCACGAGATCGACCTCCGCCACGCGGACGCTCTAACCATGGCGGATTCGGTGATGACGTTCCGCCTCGTCGTGAAAGAGATCGCGGCACAACGCGGCATGTACGCGACGTTCATGCCGAAGCCGTCTACGGAGTTGCCTGGTTCCGGCATGCACACGCATCTGTCGCTGTTCGAAGGGGACCGGAACGCGTTCCACGACGGGTCCGACGAGTACCACCTGTCCAAGATCGCCAAGGCATTCACCGCAGGACTGCTGAAGCACGCGCGCGAGATCACTTTGATAACGAACCAATGGGTGAACTCTTACAAGCGACTGATCACCGGCCGCGGGTATCCCGTTCCCGAGGCGCCTGTCTACGTGTGTTGGGGCCGCCACAACCGCTCGGCGCTCATCCGCGTTCCGATGTACAAGCCCCGCAAAGATCAGTCGACGCGGATCGAGTTCCGGTCACCAGATCCCGCCTGCAATCCGTATCTGATGTACGCCGTGATCCTGGCCGCGGGACTAAAGGGGATCGACGAAGGCTACGAGCTTCCCGCCGAGGAGACCGACAACATCTATGAGATGACGGAGAACGAGCGTCGCGCTCGCGGTCTCGAGCACCTCCCCGACGACCTCTTCGAGGCGCTGCGCGAGATGGAGGCGTCGGACCTCGTGGCGGACACGCTCGGCGAAGAGGTGTTCGAGTACCTACTGCGCAACAAGCGCGCAGAGTGGGACCAGTACAAGTCCTACGTATCGCCTTACGAGGTCGAGAGGTACCTGCCCCTTCTCTAGGAGCTTAGGCGTCGCGGCGCTTGTACTCCATCGTCGCCGGCAGGCGCGTCGCACCTACCCAGCGGGAACCCCAGTAGTACGGGTCGTAGAGGCTGTTGATCTGCACGCCGCCCGACGAGGTCGACGAGATGAACCGCCCGTGACCGATGTAGATGCCGGCGTGACCCACCTGAGCGCTGGTCGTCTTGTGGAACACGAGGTCCCCGACCTTCAACTTGCTGCGTTTCCAGATCCGGACGACGCCGAACTGCTGGGCCATGTCGAACTGGCTCTGCGCAGAGTGCGGAAGGTTGGCACCGTGCTCGAGGAACGCCCAGCGCGTGAATCCGCTGCAGTCGAATCCAGACGGTGACGTACCACCGGAGCGGTAGGGAGCGCCGAGCACGTTGTGCGCGCGGCGTCTGATGTGGCGACGTTCGTTCGAGTACTTCTCCAGGTGATGTGCGGATGCCGTGGACGTCACAAACATCAACACAGCGAGAGTCAGGAAGGCAGTGGTCATCAGACGACTGCCAACCGACCGGTACGTGGTCGTGCGCGTCATTCAAGATCCCTTTCTCTGCTTCTGCACCGCCGCGCGAAGCGCGGTAGCGGGGCAACGAGGTGCCCTTTCAGCCGTGAACTGCTTCTTGATCGAGCGGTGCCTTGGTGGCTCCCGCTGCAAAAGGGACGCACTGGATGTGCATCACGCGCTCTTCGGTATGAGCGCAACAGTTCGGCACCATAGCGAGCACTCCTCTCGTTCGTAAAACGCGAGGGGGGGAGAAAAGGGCGCTGATTGTTGTGGACGGGCCACAAAGGAAGGGCGTTTTACCGCCTGAGTTAGTGCCGAAACCACAAAGTAGCCTTGCCGAATGGCCCAGACACAGGAAGTAGCCGCGCGAACGCGAGCAGTGCAGAACGCCAG
>JAXDJL010000080.1:0-3726 GCA_034665685.1 Actinomycetota bacterium
AGCGTTTCGTGGCCGGCGAGCGCACGTCTGTCCAAAGTGCCTTGGCCACTTCGGCAACGTCAATCATGTGACAAATGAGCGGATGGAATGGCCCGTCCGGCGCGGCGATGCCGCGCTTTGCCCAAAGGATGAGAGGATCCGAAGCGTTGTCCATGGACCGCTCACTGAAGGCGGCGGGGCGATGTCACTAGTGTACCTGAACGGATTCAATCTTGGGACTTGGATGAACGGCGCGAGTGGTCAATGTGCACCGGCGCGCCAGCCCCTCCGGGAGCGAGCGGAACACGCGTCGACTGCGGCCTCACATAATCGCCGCAGACAGGAGGCTTGATCACAGGGTGAAGTAGCAGCCGGGTTCGGCGCTCATCAGCCCGCGCGTTCTGCTGTGCCCACCGTGACGGCTAATCGTGCACCCTCGCACTGCACGTGCCTTCCTTAGCCTCGCGTGCGCGCGAGATTGGAACGCTCGTGTGCCTCCGGCGCTGCCAGCGTTTCGGCCCCTCTGGACCTTTTCCATTCCTGCCAATGGATACAGCCAGTATGTGCCTTCAAGCACCCGGAACCCCGGATCGGCGTCAGAGATTAGCAGTCACGACGCGGAACTTGAGCCCTCTCGTCGCGGGCGCTGGTGCATACCCGCATACCAAGCGGAATCCCCTGGAGATAGACATAACACACCGCTAGGCCCGTGGAGCACGGATATCCAAGTACCGCTAGCCTCGCCCTTATCCAATCCGGTCCCCCCATTCCGGTCCTCCGGCCCCGGGGGTGGCGCGGCGAAGGGTGGGGAAGGGGGAGCAGGGCGTGAGCGCTGCCGACCACTCTGACGGACACGGTCGATCGCGGCTGGGGAACAGGCCGCGGCGCTCGCGCGTCCCGGCGACGAACCCACAAGTGGGGGAGGTTGCGGGAAATATCGTGGTGAGACAGGGGGTGTAGAATTGGAGAACAGAATATTCTCAAGTAATCGTGGACAATTACCGTGCAATACGAGGTCGGGGAAAAATGAAGAACTGCTCGTTGATATGTCGGATTACTTCACACGGTCAACGGCGACGACAGGAACTGGAGACCATCGTTGATGCCATCGGGTGCCGACGTCCTCCCCCGGCCGGAAGTCTCTCCGCCCACGATCCGCGTTTCGGGCAAGCATCCGACGACGTCGCGGCGAAGTGCGCGAACTGCGTGGCCGCCCTCGTTGACGCCCTGGTACTTGCCAAGGAAGGGAACGGTCACCAACGTGGGAGGCTGTCCGGGTGCCGGCGGCCACCCACGGAGCCTCAAGCGTTGATGTCCTCGCACAAGGCGTGATACCGGGAACGGCCGCGCGGTCCATCTCTTGGGTGACGTGCGGCGAGGCTTTGAATTCCCGAGGTCTCATCCCAAGTACACCGGCGTTGATCTTCGGCTGTGAGGACGGAGAGATGTTGGCACTCATGGCGACAATCAGGATTGCCTGGTTGAGGGAGATCGCCACGAGACCGTGGCGAACAAACGTTCGATTTCCGTGTACGATGTCTCAACCCCGCGCGCTATTCGAGCGAGCATCTGGAAAGGGAGCATCAGGACGATGAGACGGACGAACCAAACTTCGGCGCCGCCGCGCCGCGCGGCCCTTTACTACCGAGTCAGCTCTGAAGAGCAGGTCGAGGGCTACAGTCTCGACGCCCAGCTTCGCGCGGCCCGCCTCTACTCGGAGGCCAATGTCTGGACCCTCGTGGGCGACTACCCCGAAGAGGGCAAGTCCGCCTGGTCCGACGACCTCGCCAAGCGCCCCAAGTTCTCCGCCATGCTCGCCGACGCCGAGGCGGGGGCGTTCGACGTTCTGATCGTCCACAAGCTCGACCGCTTCGCCCGCAACCTGCGGGTGACGCTGGAGACGCTGCAGCGGCTGGAAAAGGTGGGCGTCGGGTTCGTCTCGATCTCGGAGCAGATGGACTTCACCACCCCGATCGGCAAGGTGCTGCTGCACATGCTGGCCTCCTTCGCCCAGTACTACAGCGAGAACCTCTCCGCCGAGACGAAGAAGGGCAAGGCCGAACGGAAAGCCCAGGGCATGTACAACGGCCTCCTCCCGTTCGGGGTCAAGAAGAACAGCCAGGGCGTCCCAGTTCCCGATCCCGAGACCTACCCCGGCCTCCTGCTCGCGTTCCGGCTCTCCGCTGAGGGCAAGAGCGACCGCGACGTCGCCGAGGCGCTGAACGCAGACGGCTACCGTACCACCGGCAACCGGGGCAAGAACCCGTTCACGAAGGACACCGTCTGCCGCCTGCTGCAGAACCGCTTCTACCTGGGCGAGCTCCCGGACGGCGACGGCTGGATGCAGGGCGTCCACGAGCCCGTCCTCGACGATGAGCTCTTCGACCGTGCCCAAGAGGCACGCGCCGCCAACCGCCGCGCCGTCCACTCCGTCAGTGTCTCCCGGAACCACCGTACGCACTCGCTCTCTGGACTCGCAGTCTGCGGCCATTGCGGGAGCCGGCTCCACATCCAGACCGACCGGCACGGAAAGGCCCGAATCTACTGCTATCGAGGACGCCAGACGCGGCCGTGCGGCCAACGCTCCATCTTCCTCAGCGTCTACGAGGAGCAGATCGCCGCCTACCTGGCGACGTTCCGCCTGCCGGACGAGACGGTCCGCGAGGTGATCCGCCTGCACGAGGAATCGACCGAGCAAAGGAACGACGACGAGCGCCGCCGGCGGGAGATCGTCAACCGCCTCGACCGCATCCGCGAGCTCTACACGTGGGGCGACCTGACCCGCGTGGCCTACGTCGCCGATCGGGACCGGCTCGAAGCAGATCTGGCGACGTTGCGCGGGTCCACGGACATCGCCACGGTGCTCGCCGACGCGGCGGCCCTGTTGCGGGATCTCCCGGCCGCGTGGGAGCGGGCGACACCGGAGCAGCGGAACGACCTGGCACGAACCGTGTTCGTCTCCCTGGAGGTCAAGGACGACCGGGTCGTCGCGGTCGTGCCGCAGGACGACTTCGCCCCATTCTTCGTGGCGCGGGCGAGTGAGGAAGTGCCAGAGGGGGGAAACGACGACGACACCGACGATGCGGTGCCGTCAACCGAAGTTTTGACCGGGCGGAAGCGACGGGCGTCCGTTCGGCATGCTAGAGTCGAATCCTTCACCCCGCCTGACCATTGGCGATTATCGCACTTCTGCTCGTCGTCGTTCCGCCGTGATCGGGCGCTATGCTGAACCCCGTACAAAGCTGCCCGAGCAACTCTGGACCGCGGTCTACGACTCGGCGAAGGCACAAGGTCTTCGGGCCACCGCGCGCGAGTACGGCGTCAGCCCGGAGGCCGTGCGACAGGTCATGAAGAAGATCGAGGCGATGGCGGCATGACGGCCTCTGCGACAACCCCGAACGCTGTGCTATAATGTCAGTCAACTTCGCAAGCGGCGGCCGGTCGTGCGACGCCCAGGTTGCGAACCACACGATGCTAACCCACGTCGGTCGGCGGTGCTCATCGCACCGTCGGGAGCGCGATACTCCCGGCCGATAAAAGGGTGAACGCGCCGGGGACGGCGCGAGCGGACGGCTTTATGCTGTCGCTCGCGCCGTTTGTTTTTGCGCGAGCGACCGAGAAAGGTCGCGGTATCGTGATGTCACCCGAGCACCGGTCGATCCGTGCCAGGATCGGCGCCCACGCTTTGCACGCGTCCTGTGACAGTCGCGAACTGACCGAACCGGCGCGAGCTGCGTTCCTGCGTCG
>JAXDJL010000081.1:0-4361 GCA_034665685.1 Actinomycetota bacterium
GGCACGCCTCCGCGCTGGATCGTCTCCTGCAGTCGCCGCCAGGTGGCCATCCCCTCGCGCTTCAACAACCACGCTCCGGCCATAGAAACGCCGAGCAAGAGAAGAAGAGCCGGCACGAGCCCGATCACGTCGGCGACCTGGATCAGCACCCAGAGCTCGGCCAGCGGCAGAACCAAGAGGATGACGAAGAGGAACAGGACCATGAGTCCAGTATGGCTCTTGGCTTCTGATATGAGTACCGCATGATGGCGACCCGGATGGTTTTGAAGGAGCTCTCATTCGAGCACGCCGAGACTCATGTGGCAGCCGGCGCCGCATACGTCGATCTTCGGGACGTGGATGACTACCTAGACGTCCACATCCCGCGTTCCATCGCGCTCCAGTACGAATTCGGGCCGGGGTTCCCCGTGCGAGCCCGCGACTGCATCCCTTTGGAGGTTCCATTCGTACTGCTCGATCGGCCCGACGTAGACATGTCGTTCGCGGCCGCGAGTCTGCGAGGGAAAGGCTTCGCTGTCCTGGGTGTGTTGCGAGACGGTCTAGCGCGCTGGGCCTCGGTCCACGGCAACCCTGTTTCAACCGAGGCGGCCGCGGGCGCCACGGCCCCACAAGGCACGCTTCTCGACGTGGGTGATCCCGGCGCGCCGCGCGTCGACGGCGCTGTTCGGATCTCCATCGAGCGTCTGTGGGTCCAAACGCCTGCGCCGTCGCAGACCCCCGTCGTGATCATCGCCGGCCGCGGAGTTCGCGCCTCGCTCGCGGTGGGGATACTCGAGCGAAGAGGACAGGACCAGATCGTGTTTTGGAAGGCGTCGACGAGAGCTACCGCTAGCCCTCTTCCATCCCCTTCGCGATAAGGAACCCGCGCGCTCGTTCCGTCAACGGATATCTATTCACCAGTGCCCAGAAGCGATCGGAGTGATCCGGCACGGTTATGTGAGCGAGCTCGTGGACCAGCACGTAGTCGCGCACCCAGTTCGGATACTCGGAGACCTCGAGTGACAACCTGATCGATCGCTCGGACGGCGAACAAGAGCCCCACCGCGAGCGTTGGTTGTCCACCCAAGCGATGTCTTTGACGCGCACACCATCCAAGTAACGATCGGCGAGCTCATCCGCTCGGCGCTTTAGCGCGCCGTCGGAATTCAGACGGTCGCGTCGCTTCCTATGCGCCATCCGGTGCGTCATCCGCTGCACCCACTCCTGCTCGTCCGCACGGGACATGCGCTGGGGTATGGACACGATGAGGGCGTCGCCGACGATCTCGGCCGAGATCGTCTTCTTCCTCCGGACGCTTCGCCGGACCTCGACGCGCTGGAATTCGCTCTCCGCTCCGGGGGCATCCACGGGGAGACGATTCATGGCCATGGCCTCCATCCTAGGGCCGCTGATGGGCTCCGAGACGCTTTGTACTTCGTGTACAACCGAAGTCTCCTAATTCTTACGTCCTGGGTGCTAGGAAAGTGCTTGCAACTGGCTAATATTCTCGACAGAAGACAAAAACGCACCCCAGCCCGAGCCCTCTCCGCTACCCGCCCATCCCCCCCAGCGGAGGGGGCTCTTCTCTGTCCCCGTCCCTACCTCGCCAGGCGTCCGGCCAGCGACCAGAGGCCGCCGACGGCGGACTTGACCGGACCGGCCGCCAGTCGCAACACCCGGGCCGCCGTCCCCACCCCCGAGACGTCCTCGGCGACCCGGTAGGCGGTGGGGAGCGCCGATTCCACCGCGCCCACGACCCGGCCGGCCGGCGGTCCCCATCCATCCCATGCCGTCGTGCAAGGAGGGGCGGCGTCACTGAGGAAGTCGTAGGCGAGGCCGCGCGCCGCGGGTGAGGACACGATCGCGTCGTGGCCCCAGAGCCCCCGAGGTGGGACCACCCGGCCCAGCTTTTCGGGCCACAGCGCCCGATCCGCCGGCACGACGATGTCGTTGGGGATGGCCAATGCCAGGACCTGGGTCCCCCACAGCACGTCGCGCTCCCCCAGCTCGGTCATCAGGGGCGAACCCGGGGCAAGCTCTTGGGCGGCCTCCGAGTTGGGGTCGGGGATCGGGCCGCCCGACCGAGCCCATCGTGAGGCTCCCTCGAGCAACCAGCCACCGGTTGCGGTTTGCGAGCCCAGGGCCTCGGACGCGGCGGCTGCGGGCGCTCCTTGATGGGGCGTGGCGAAGGTGACGAGATGCTCGATCCGCGGGAGGGCGGCATCCCAGGACGCGGCGTCAAGGGAGAGCATCGCGCGCGCGACTATCCCGCCCTGCGAATGAGCGATCAGATCGACCGGCACTCCCGGGTGCCTGGCGGCGATCCGAACCAGAAGCTCCCTCAGTCGCAGAGCGGCAGCTTTGAGGTCGCCGAATGTGTCGATCGTGGAGTAGGGGTCGTGCAGCTCGCGACCATCGGCACCCCGGTATGAGAACCGAAAGATGCGGGCCGCCCGATAGCCGAGATGCTCCGGCCCCTCCTCGTACATCTCGGCCGACGTTCCGCCTTCGGTCCGGCTGCCGATGCCGGCGATCGCAACGGCGATATTGCGGCTCGGTGGAGCGGCGACATCGGTGACGTCCCTTCTGGCCTTGCAGCCGACGGTTGGTCCGGCCGACACCTCTGGATCTCCGAGAGGAACCAGGTGAACTGCCGACGCTGCATCGATAGGACCAAAGAATCCGGCGGGATCGACGTACTCGCCGTCGCGCTTCACTCCGAAGTGAAGACCGGACACCCCCGCGTGACTCTCGCCCGAGCGACCCACCCAACGGCCTTGCTCGACGACATCGCCCTCGCTAACCGAAACCGATGACAGATCCGAATAGGTCGACTCGATGCCACCCCCGTGAGAGATCGTGACCGCGAGAACGCCGGCAACGGTTCCAGCGAAGGTAACGATCCCGTCGCCCGCGGCACGGACGGCCGTTCCCGGCGTGGCCGCGAGGTCGATCCCGCGATGTCCTGCTCCCCATCTCGTGGAGGGTGGGTCGAAAGGCCGGGACACGAAGGCGTCGACCGGTGGAACCAACAGAATGTCTGCGCCCTCAGCGTGCGCGGGCACGGGATGCAGCGAGACGAGGAGGCACAGGCCGGCGAGACACGCTCGGATCATGCGGGCGAGGCTCGCGGCGCAGAGAGCCTCGGTCGGTGGCTCGCGCCACCCAGGTCACGCGGTGATCCGCGTGCCTCCCTCGCCGGCCAGGGCGCGTTCCGCTCCGGAGATGGAGGCCACTATTCCAACCTTCCCGGTGGACTGCACGAAGCGGGCCAGCGCCTCCACCTTCGGGCCCATGCTTCCGGCCGGGAACTGCCCCTCGCTCAGATATCGCCGAGCCTCCTCGACCGTCAGCGCCCCCAGGGCTCGTTCCTCATCGCTTCCGTAGTTCAGCATCACGGCTTCCACGTCCGTCAAGATCAACAAGCCGTCCGCTGCGAGGTCCGACGCCAGCAGCGCGGAAGCAAGGTCCTTGTCCACCACGGCGGGGAGACCGGTGAGGATGCCGGTTCGTTCTTGCACCACTGGGATCCCGCCCCCGCCCGCAGCCACGACGATCACGCCGTCCTCTACGAGCGCTCGCACCGCGTCGGCTTCGACGACCTCCTGCGGTTCGGGTGACGCGACCACGCGTCGCCACGCTCCTCTGCGTTCGTCTTTCACGAGGGTCCATCCAAGCGCCTGCAGCGCGGAGACGCGGCTCTCGGAAATCATCTCCCCCACCGGCTTCGACGGCTTGTCGAACGCAGGGTCGTTCGGATCGACGACCGTTTGAGTGACGAGCGTGACGACCACCGCCGGCAGCCCGCGTTCGTGGAAGGCGTCGCTTAGACATTGCTGCACCATGTAACCCATCCCGCCCTGCGTATCCGCAACGCAGACGTCCAGCGGTAAGAGCGGCAGGCCACCGTGTTCGTTACCCAGTTCGCTTCTCAGCAGATGGTTGCCGACCTGCGGCCCATTCCCATGCGTGACAACGAGGCGCCAGGGTCCCGACGAGGCGACGTCCACGAGGTGTCGCGCCGTTTCCATGGTGCGCACGAAGTCCGACTCGACGGAATCCTCTCCCTCGGGCGCCTGGATCGCGTTGCCTCCCAGTGCCACGACGAGCAGTGGTGGCTTGTCCGCGCGCGCATCCTGTCGCTCCACCCTGGTCATGCTAGGGCGAGAGCGACTCCAGAAGCGTCTTTGTTACGTGAGGAAGTCCCTCACGTAGAAGATCCCGAAGTAGATAACGAAGGCCGCCGCCGCCACGTACATCATCGGCTTCACATCGGCCCCCTTGCCGCGCGAAAGCTTGATGAAGACGTATGACACGAAGCCGGCCCCGATCCCGTTCGTGATCGAGTAGGTAAACGGCATGACGACGATCGTCAAGAAAGC
>JAXDJL010000082.1:0-15438 GCA_034665685.1 Actinomycetota bacterium
CCACGTACCGATCCATCCTTCCAACCGGTGGGCTGGCCGGGACCCGGTGTGTAGTCGTCCCACGTCAGGTCCTTCTGGTCGACCCAGGCCTGCGGGTCGACCGGCGCGGGTGGTCCGGCGCTCGAGCTCTGGGAGGCAGCGGGACTCGCCACTGCCACGGTTAGAGAAACAGCCAGGACGCACAAGGTCGCCAGGGCACGGAATCTAGGCACTATGAAAACCTCCGCGGTAGGACGAGCCGTCGCCATAGACGGTCATCCGGTGAGTTCGCTCTGCTTGCCTCGTTTTCCTGCCTCTTGCCCACAGGGAGGGATGTCATATCGCGGGCGGGATCCAGGGGGCCCTCGCGAGGCCTTCCAGAAGGAGATCAGTAGCCGAACGCAGAACACTCCAGTTTCTGTTCGCATCCAAAGGAGACCGCGTGCGCGCCCAACGTCTGATCGTTTCTCTGGCCCTTTTAATGATGACCGTCGGAGTGGTTTCGGGCAGCGCGTCTGCGGCCCCCCGTGACGATGCGGACCACTATGAGTTCTATTTCCCGTCGTCCGACGGCCTCAACAAATTGCACGCCGACGTCTTGCGGCCGAAGGGCCTCGCCTTGGATGTCCCGACTCCCGTCATCCTGACCGTCAGCCCCTACACGAACCACAGTGGGGCGACCACTCCGTCTCAGACAGAGCTGCTCGCCGAAGGAGCCAGCCCGCGCTTCTACGACTTCCTGAATCTGAGCGGCGCCCTGCAGAAGGGCTACACGTACGTGATGATCGACCTTCCCGGTGATGGAGGGTCCGGCGGATGCAACGACTGGGGCGGCCGCCGCGAACAGCTGGGAGTGAGAGACGCCGTCGAGTGGGCGGCGAGCCAGAGCTGGTCGACCGGCAAGGTCGCGCTGCTCGGCAAGTCCTACGACGGATGGACGGGCCTGATGGGGATCGCCCGGCAACCTGAGGGCCTCGCCGCCGTTGTGTCTCTCGAGCCGGTGTACTCGGGATACCGCTACATATGGATGAACGGAGTGCGCCGGTCTTCGACCTGGCCGTACGGCCATAGCTTCACCGGGGCCGACGCGATGCCGGGGCGCCCGACAGACTCGCCCGAGTACAACGCGAACGGCGCACCACAGGCGTGGTGCTATCCGATCAACATCGCTGGACAGAGCGGCGACGACTCCGAGGAAGGTCCCTACTGGGACGAAAGGAACCTCGTCCCGACCGGTGCCGGTAAGACCACCCCTCTCTTCCTGACACAGGGGTTCCTCGAGGCGAACACCAAACAGGACGGAGCCTACGAGTACTTCAACTCGCTCGCGGGTAGCGACAATCGCGCCTGGTTCGGACAGTTCGACCACTGCCGCGCCTGGGAGACGCAAGCCGCGTGCAATGCAAGCGGGAACGACCAGCGCCTCGCCGTTGGCCGTCCCGGGTTCGTCGACGAGGTGATGCGCTTCCTCGATTTGCATCTGAAGGGGATCCAGCCGGCAGTCGCCGATCCGGCGATCGAAGTGCAGGACAACCTGGGTCGCTGGCGCGGGGAGGCTGCATGGCCGCCGACGGATTCACTCCTCTACGAGACGGATCTGCGCACCGGCACCTACTCCGATAGCGGCAGCGGACGCGGCGACCGCCCGACGGAGGCCCAGGGGATATGGAGCATCTCGGAAGAACTCCCGCACGCCGCGTGGTTCTCGGGCGAGCCGACCCTGAACGTCACGGTCGACGCTTTGCCGAATGCGAACCTCGCCGCCAACGTCTATGACGTCGCGCCCGACGGCAAGGTGACGATGATCTCGCGGGGTGTCCAGTTGCTCCGAGGGACGGGCATCCGCAGCTTCGATCTCACTCTCTACGGCCAGGACTGGTTGATCGAGCAGGGTCACAGGGTCGGAGTCTTGCTATCGAGCGCGAACACGGATCAGTTCACTCATGTCGCGACGCGCTCGACGGTGACCGTGCTCGACGCCACGATCCAACTGCCCTTCCTCACCAACGACCGAGTTGAGTTCCTGGAGGGAGGCGCGACCCCGCGACTGGAACAATTCCTTCAGGGCTCGACCGCGACGCTAACGAGTTCATTCATCGAAGGGGCCGAAACCCCATTCGGCCTTCCCCCGCCATTGGTCCAGCCCGATTCAACAGAACCCGTTGCGACCGCGCTTTCGCTCGACGTTGCAAGGGTCAAGGGGAAAGTGATCGCGACGGCCATTCTCTCTGAGCTCGACGGGGGAGCCGCGCTCGCCGGCAAAGAAGTCTCCTTCTTCCTGAACGGCGAACCGCACGGAAGCGTCGTGACGGATGCGGGAGGTCAAGCGGCCTTGACCCTAAATCCACGCGAATTCAGGAGTCAGGATGTGCTACGTGTCTTCTTCGCCGGCGACGACCAATTCGCGGCCGCCTCCGCCGAGAGTCGCGGCCTCCGATAAGGAGAATCCACTTGCTGGCCCGGTAGGCATCCGTGGGAGAAATGCTGAGAGCGAACGTCGAATTGATGCATGCCGGAAATGGATCGGGCGACGGGGAGGGACAGTGAAACGACTGGCGGGGCTGATCGCCGCGGTGATAGTGGGCACGTCATTCCTTAGCCCCGGGTTGCCCGCGTCGGCGCCCGCCGAGGCCGCCACCAAGCCGTGCGCCGAGAGGCAACAACCGTCGACCGAGTGGCCGTCTTTCGGCCGCAACCTTCGAAACTCGCGGGCTCAAACTTCGAACATCACCAGGACGAGCGTCTCGAATCTCAAGGCGGCCTGGGCTCTTTCCTCTTCGGAGCAGAACGGTGTCGGTTCGTTCGAATCCACGCCTATCGGGGCAGCGGGATGCATCTTCGCCACTACCTCAACCGGCTCCATCTTCGCTGTTGATCCGGAGACGGGGAAGGCAATCTGGCATACGTTCGAGCCATCGGAGGGTCCCCTGAACGGCCTCTTCGCTCCCGCCTACGTCAAGGGAGTTCTTTACGCGATCGTCGGCCGTTCGGGCGTGCCGTACGTCGTGGCGCTCGACGCCTCGACCGGTGAGGAATTGTGGAAGACGAACATCTACCAGGATCTCAGCGATGCCGAGCTCCACGCCGCCTTCCAGGCGTCGAGCGTCGTGGTGTACGACGGCATGGTCTTCGTGGCGCTGGTCGGGACGGACAGCTTCAGCTTCTCGCACCCATCCTTCTTCATCCTGAGCGCAAAGGACGGGAGCGTTCTCAAGAAGACCACGGTTATTCCGCAAGAGAAGTGGCTCGAAGGCTACGCGGGCGGTGGGATCTGGGCGACCGCAGTGGTCGACGCCCACACACGCCACCTATACGTGGGCACGGCGAATCCCTACAACAAGCGGAAGGAATACAAGTTCACGAACGCCATCATCAAGGTCGACATGAACCGAAAGTCCAAGAGGTTCGGTGAGATCGTCGGCCACTACAAGGGCGATCTTGACTACGACCCGGAGCTGTATGACACGCCGCAATGCGAGTACCTAGGCGAGACCCAGCCGATCTGGTACAGCGGTTTCTGCGGGCAGAAGGATGTCGACTTTGGAGCATCGCCCAGTCTCTACAAGAACTCGAGGGGACGGACCATCGTCACTGAGCTACAGAAGTCCTGCACGGTTCACGCGGTCTATGCCGACACCATGAAACGTTTCTGGAAGCGGCCTACTCTGGCCGTCGGCGGGCAGAGCGGTTGCGCCGGAGGCTCCGCCTATGACAACCGCGCCGTCTACATCAGCGTGAACGAGGGCGTGATGTTCGCCCTCAACAAGGACACCGGGGCCACCCTGTGGAAGACGGCATACAAAGATGCGGGCCCGAGCTACCACCCTGTCACCGTTGGCAATGGAGTTGTCTATACCGTCGGTAACAATGGACAGCTCTATGCATTTGATAACCGAACCGGAAAGATCCTCTACCACCGCCAGATGAAGGCCGACGGCCAAACGTGTACAGGAACGCAGAGCGCGGGGCTCAGCATCGTCTCGAACACCATCTATGCCTCATGCGACACCGCTGACGGTTCGGGCACCAGCGCCGTGTTCGCGTACCGCGTCGAGAGTTAGAGGCGCTGGGGGACACCCCCACTACCCGCACGGGCTCCTGGACAAGATGCGGCGTTCCTCCTCGTAGGCGCCTGTCTACGTACTTTGGGCAAAAAGGCCTCATCGAATGGACTGGGCCGTCCCAAGGCCCCATTCTTTGGAAAACATTCCCTAGAGACAGGCGACGACCTTGACGAAGCAGATAACGACAGTGGTTGCGAGCATCGCAGTAGCAGCGATCTTGGTAGGTGGGGCGAGCGCGGCAGGGCTCATTACCTCTGCCGACATCAAAGACCGCACGATCCGGATGAAAGACCTTCGAGCCGCTGTGGTCGCAGCTTTGTCTCAGCCCGGTCCACAGGGCGAAGTCGGCCCCGTCGGCCCGAAGGGGGACACCGGCTCTACGGGACTGACAGGAACGAACGGCACGAACGGCACGAACGGCACCAACGGTACCAACGGCTTGAATGGCAAGACAGTCCTGCATGGAACCGCGGCTCCCGATGGGGCCGTCGGTACCGTAGGCGACTTCTACCTCGACACCACGGCGTTGAGGCTCTACGGGCCAAAGACGGAGTCCGGCTGGGACGCAGGCACGTCGTTGGTCGGCCCTGCAGGGACGTCGGGCTACGAAATGGTCACGGCGACCGCAACAGGGGGGGCCAGCACAGTATCTGCTGCGTGCCCGGCTGGAACAAATGCAACTGGTGGGGGTGCGAACAGCGATGGAACCCTCGTAGATTCCTTTCCCTTTGCCGTCTGCTCCGGATTCTGCGGCTTCCCCCCGCCGCCGCCGAATGCTTGGTCGGCAACGAGGAGCGGCGGGAGTAGCTTGACGGCATACGTGCTCTGCATGGACGTGACTCCCTAGCAAGTTCGGTGCTCCCATCGCTTGGTCTGGGAGGATTCGATCGATGTTCACTCTGGAAGAGCGCGACCGGGTCAAGGACCACGTCATCGAGCTTGCGCGCCGTGACGCTCGGATCGTCACCGCCGCCCTGGTGGGTTCTTTGGCGGGGGACGGTGGAGACGAATGGTCGGACGTCGACCTCACCTTCGCGGTGGTCGAAGACGCGTCGATCGCCGAGATCTTGGACGAGTGGACGGCGGACCTGGTCGAGAGGTTCGAGGCCGTTCACCTCATAGACCTGGCGGCCGACCCCATCCTCTACCGGGTCTTCCTCTTGCCGAAGGGCCTGCAGCTGGATGTCTCTATGACTCCGGCTTCCGCGTTCCGGGCGACGAGCGAGCGGTTCAAGCTCCTTTTCGGAGAAGCTGATCAGTCCGTCAAGTCGTCGGCTCCCCCGAGCGACCTTCTCGGGTATGCGCTCCTCTACGCGCGGCACGCTCGCGTCAATATCGAGCGGGGCCGACTATGGGAGGCCGAGCACTACGCCACGGGCTTCCGTAACTACGCGCTGAGCCTCGCCTGCGCCGAGCGCGACCTGCCGCCGTTGTACGGCAAAGGTCTCGAGGAACTACCGCGAGCTGTGCTCGACTCCTTCGAGCCGGCGATCGTTCGATCCCTAGATCGAGACGAACTGTCCCGCGCCCTGGAGGCCGGCATCGCAGCGCTCTTGAAGGAACTCCGACGAAATGGACCTCTGGACCCGAAGCTGGAGTTGCGGATAAACGAGTTGATCGCGACCTAGAGCTCTGGCCCCTTACCGATTACCTTTATCGCGTGTCTGAGATCAGCGTCGTATCCGTCAACGTCGGAGCCCCTCGCGACCTCGTGATCAAGGGTCGCGAGCGCGTGACCGGCATCTTCAAGGAGCCGGTCGAGGGCAGGGTTCCGGTGAGGGGTGTGGCCGTGGGCGACGACGTCCAGATGGACAAGAAGCACCACGGTGGACCCCTTAAAGCCGTTTACGTCTACGCGGTCGAGGATTACGAGTGGTGGTCTCGTGAGCTGGACCGGGCTCTCGCACCAGGGACGTTCGGGGACAACATCACGACACGCGGCCTAGACGTCACCGCGGCACTCATCGGCGAGAGGTGGCGCGTCGGTACCGCCCTCCTCGAGGTCACCGACCCACGGATACCTTGCTCCACCCTTGCCACGCGGATGGGCGTCAGAGGCTTCGTCAAACGTTTCGCATCGGCGGAACGCTTCGGTGCTTACTGCCGGATCGTCGAAGAGGGTGACGTCGCGGCCGAAGATCCAATCGTCATCGAGGACCGCCCGGCCGATGGGGTAGCGATCCTCGACGTTGCTAGAGCCCACTACTCGGGCGAGCCTGTGCAGACGCCATGAAGAGATTCCTTCTGCCCAGGCGCCATTCCCTCCTGGATTCGGTCGTGAAGCCCATAGATGTACCGGGATGGATGCTTCAGAATGAGCGCAAAGGCCGGATGGGGAGGTAGTCATGATCTTGCGACGGTTGCTCGTCGTGCTCGCGCTTATAGGGACGACCATCGTTGCTGGGGCCAGCGCCCACACGACAACGAATCAGGACCCACAGGACACGGAGGCGTCGCCATTCGATCTCCGCACGGTGGGGCTTGGACACAACTCGAACGAGTTGACGGGGAAGGCCGTCACCTGGGGTCATTACGCGAAGTCGGAGTTGATACCTAAGGGCAATACCTTCTATTTAGACCTCGATGTTGACCCCGATGACCAGCTCGACTACTACGTCTCGATGTTTGCAAAAGAGGGTGGGAGCCTGGTCGGAAAGGTCTACAAGAGGAAGGCGGGGACCGATCCTTACAAGGGTTCGGCCCGAGTGACCCGCTCCGCCGCGTCGAATGGCGACTCGGTGCTCAGCGTCGAGATAAGTCGGTCGCTGGTAGGGGTGTCGGGCTCCGGGCAGGTCATCCGATACCGCTGGTTCAGCCAGTACAACGGCGACACCTACGACGACGCACCTAACTCGGGCTGGTACAAGCTGACGATCTAGGAGAACCTGCTCCTCGTGTACCGAGCGGCTTCGCGTGAGAGCATCGGGCGATGAAGGTCGACGTTTGGATGCAGCACCCGACATCTCGCTTCCTGCGTCAGGACATGTTCGCTCCCCTTCGTAGGTGGACCGGGACCGAACTGCCCGAGGGCGAGTTGCCGGTGAGCTTCACCATCTCCTCGATGGACGCCGCCGAGGTCGATGTCGGACTCATCTCGGCGTGGTACGGGCCGGAAGGGCCGCTGATCTCGAACGACGAAGTGGCGTCATTCGTCGCGCAAGCGCCGGAGCGTCTGGTAGGCGTTGCTTCGGTGGACATCACCAAACCGGTCGAGGCCGTCGCTGAGTTGCGGCGGTGTGTGGAGGAATTGAACTTCAAAGCCTTGCGCGTGGTCCCGTGGCTGTGGAGGCTGCCTCCGAACCATCGTCTCTACTACCCGTTGTACGCGGCATGCGTTGAGCTTGGGATCCCTTTCTGCACTCAGGTCGGGCACACGGGCCCGCTCCGGCCTTCGGATGTGGGACGACCCATCCCGTACCTCGAAGAGGTTGCGCTGGACTTCCCCGATCTCGTGATCGTTGGCGGCCACATCGGCCATCCGTGGACCGACGAGATGATCCTGCTCGCTCGGAAGTTTCCCAACGTCTACATCGACACGTCGGCGTACACGGTTCGCAGATACCCAAGAGTGCTGGTGGACTACCTGAGAGCCGGAGGCAGGAACAAGGTCATGTTCGGCACCAACTTCCCGATGCTGACCGCGGAGCAAGCGCTCAAGGAGTGGGGGAGTCTCGAGCTGGACCAAGAGGCTGCAGGCCTCTTCATGGGCGAAAACGCGGAGCGCGTATTCAAGCTCGGCTAGCAGACCTTCCCCGGGAGACTCCTAGTTGATCGCGTCCAGCGTGTACGTCACCTGGCTCGGCATCAGTCGGAAGCGTCGCGCCGGTCCATCGGGCAGGACCGCCGTCCGAACCTTTCCATACTCGACGCAGTAGACGCGCCCGTTTGCTACTACCGGGTCCCGCCCCCACAACCTCAAGGAACCCTTTCTCTTCAGGCCGCGGGAGAAGGTGTGGGACGTGCTTCCAAAAGACACGTAGACGATCTGCCGATTCCCGGCCCACTCCACGTCGCCGTAGTCGTCTGGGTTCGTCGAAAGATCGCGGACCCGCGGCGTCGCGCCATCCTCGTTGAGAGCAAGCGTGTAGATCTTGTGCGGCTTCGAGTCCTCGGTTACGTAGCGTGGGTGAGATAGCCCGGCAAGCGTTTCTCCATCGGGGCTGACGGACATGTTTCCCCCCCAGTAGCCGGGAACGGTGCCCAAAGCTTGCATCCCACCGCGGTCCAGCCCTACTGAGATCAGGTCTCGTCCCCACCGGCCCGAGGCCAGGTAAGCGCGTCCGCCGTCAAAGGTCGAGAACCTGCCCGAGCCCTTGCGGATCAGACGTGAAGCTCCGGGCGTGAACTCCGTGAGCCGCCCTTTGGCCGTGGGCTCTCCATAGTCGGTGGAGAAGACGACGATGCGTCCTGCATCTTTGGTACGACACAACACGTCCGTGACCCTTTGGTCGGGGAACCGCTGCTCGGGACCGAAGGGAAGGTCGCGCTGGCGCAAGATCTTGAAATCACGCACGCGTCGGACGAACAGACGAGGGGGAGCGTCAAGGGATTGACCGACTTCGACGATCCGCCTCCCACCGGGGCATGCATCGACCTGGGTCACGTCACGATCTCCGAACCCGTACGCGACGATCTCCCCGCGGCCATCCAACCCAACGACTTGAGCCTTACCGAATGAGCCGCCGACGATGAAGCGAACCGGGCGGGTCGATGTCGGCTCTGGAAGGGGAGTAGCCGCCTTTCGCATCTCCTCGGGACTCGTCTGAGCGCAGAGACTCGAGGTCCATGCTCCGTCCTCGCGTACGTAGAGGAACAGGCCGTACTGCTGACCGACTTGAACCTCTAGCCCACAAGAGATCCCGTTCATGGGGCTGTGGACCTCGAGCATGTCGTCGAAGGTGCCCTTCACTTCCTCGTCCACCTGAAACGTGTAGATCCAATCCTGCCCCGAGGACCCGGTGGGATCGGCGTCCGCGTCGTGACTCTCGAGGAAGGTTCCGACGATCGCCCCGTCGGCTTCGGCAAGGCGATCGCGCATGTCTCCATAGCCGACACAGGAACATGCCCGGGCCGCCTCGATCGGCAGGAGCACGAGTACCGCAACCATGCAGGCGATCCGCAGTAGCCGTTTCCTTGCCATCTGCTCTCCTCCATCCTCGGCTGCACGAGAGGTACGGGCTAAGCCTAGGACGCCCCATCCGGCTGGATGGTTCCCACGCCACCAAGGCAGAGCGCGGGTATAGGTTGCTTCGCGTGGGTTTCGTCCGTGCTCTTGTCAAGAGGCGAGCAGCTCGACGCCGCGAACGCGCGCTGAAGCAACTGGAGGGCGGGAAAACTCCGGGTCATATCGAGCGCATCGCAGACGCCGAAGTCCAAGGACGAACCGGATACGTCGGCCCCCGGGAATCCGACTACACCAACGATCATCGCCACTAGGTTCCCGCGTCATGGCCGGGAGCCTGCTTCGCTAGTCGGTAGCTACTTGGCTGCGCAGTCCACGCAGACGACCGCCCACGGCAGCGCGTCGAGTCTCGCAGGAGCGATCGCCGTTCCGCACACGTCGCATACACCGTAGGTGCCCTCTTCGATCTTGATGAGAGCCCGCTCCACGTCGGCCAGCACGGCTTGATCCCGGTCGTGAGTCGCGACCTGCACAAGCCGTTCGACAGCGAAGCTCGTTCCCTCGCCCACGCGCTTCCCGAATGAGATCCCGCCGGTCTGCTCGGGCGGGGCAGAAACCCGGGCCATCTCGTCCCTCAGCTTCGTTCGTTTGTCCTCGAGTCGCTTCTTGAGCTCGTCCATGAGGGAACATCATCGCAAAGACTCTCTGCGAAGCATTCCCAGAAGGAGGTTCGGATGGAACAGCGGATCAGCTTGATAACGCTGGGCGTCGGCGACGTTTCGAGAGCACAGGCCTTCTACGAGTCATTGGGTTGGAAGCTGGATGGGGGAGTCGACGACGAGACCGACCACGTGGCGTTCTTCCAGGCGGGATGCATGATCGTTGCCCTGTGGGATCGACAGAAGCTGGCGGAAGACAGCGGGGTCGAGGATCGAGGGGGCTGGGGCGGGGTAACGCTGGCTCACAACGTGGCTTCACCCGAGGAAGTCGACCGGATCATCGACGAAGCGAAGAGGGCAGGCGCCCACATAGCTCGCTCCGGGGCGAAGACGTTCTGGGGCGGGTATTCGGGTGCCTTTGTGGATCCGGACGGGCACCCCTGGGAGATCGCGCACAATCCCGGCTGGACCCTTCATGAGGACGGCTCCACGACCCTGACCTGAGAGCCCGAACAGAGGTTCGATAGGGGGCCGCCCAATTTCTGGTTCAAGGAGCCTCAAGAATGCTCCCGTTCGGGCCGATTCCTCAATGAGAAGCGACAGAGCGAGGGAGCGGGATGAGCAAGGCAGGGGTGACGCACCCCTCGGAACCCGTAAGCGAGGGATCCGAAGTGGGGGCTATCGAGATGAAGAACCTTATGGGGCCGCGGCTAAAGGCCGTCCCGGACATCGACGCGCTGGACACCGCGCCTCCTTCCGAGCTCCGCGAGCTGGGCGGCGTCGACTCCTTGACGGGCGTGGCCGATCGGAAGGCCTTCGACGCAGCGCTCGAACGCGAGTTGGCTCGGGCGAGCCGTCACGGTGAAGAGCTCACGCTCGTCATGTTGAACCTCGATCATTTCGGAAGCCTCAATGAGACGTACGGCCAAGAGGTTGGAGACGCCATCCTTCGCAGGGTGGGTGACGCACTCCTGCGGGCGGCTCGAGAGTCCGACACGCCCGCCCGTTACACCGGCGACGAGTTCGCAGTCCTGCTTCCGGCATGCCCACGCCATGAGTCGTTCAAGGCCGCCGCTCGCATGCGCGAGCTTGTTTCGGCTGTGGAATCGGTTCGTCCGATCACCATCAGCGCAGGCATCGCCACTTACCCGGCCCATGCTCACACTCCAGAAGGTCTCGTGCGGGCTGCCGGGGAGGCGCTTTACGAAGCGAAGCTTGCCGGTCGCGACCGAGTCATGCGTTCGACCCGAGGCTCCCTCTACCGCTCGAACGAGAGGCGGCAGACCCTGGGGAAGGATCAGGTAGCGCGACTCCATGATCGCAGGAAGTCCGCTCCCGCTCCGACCAAGATCGTGAAACGTGAGCCGGTCGCGGCCGCCGTGACGGAGCCTCGCTCGTCGAGGATGCTCGTGACCGCGCAGCCTCCTCCCGCGGCCCAACCGGTCACGAAGCCCAAGCCCGAGCCTCAGCCAGAGGTGGTGGAGACCGTCAACGCCGAGGCATCACCGACGACGATGCTCGTAACGGCTCAGCCTCCGCCCGCATCGGTCGCAAAGACCACTCTCAATTACTCAGAGGTCGAAGCTCGGCTGCGACAGATAGCGACCGCCCGCATCGCCGGATAGCGTCCCGGCACCAGGGAGATAACGCCACCGGCCGAACCGGCGAGAATGGCCCGGTGGATCCTCACTCTCAGCTCCTCTCTTCTCTAGCGTCGCGCGTCCAGGAGATGGTCGAGGCATCGGCTTCTTTGATCGAAGCCGAGTCCCCATCGTCGGACCCGGCCGCCACCGCTCGATGCGCGGAGGTTGCGGACGACATCGGGAGTGGCCTTCTCGGACGGCGAGCCGAGAGCATCGTGGTGAACGGTCGCACGCATCTCCGGTGGTGCTTCGGCGCGAAGCCGCACGTTCTCCTTATCGGTCATCTCGACACCGTGTGGCCGCTTGGGACGCTCAGCCGCAGTCCCTTCGTCGTCGATGACGACAAGGCGATCGGGCCGGGATCGTTCGACATGAAATGCGGTGTGGTCCAGCTCTTCTTCGCCTTGAGTGCTTTGGACGACTTGGAGGGCGTCGCGGTCCTTCTGACCACGGACGAGGAGATCGGATCTCCGTCGTCCCGGGAACTCATCCGCGAGACGGCCGACGGTGCGGGAGCCGCCCTCGTGTTGGAGCCGAGTGCCGGCGGCGCGCTCAAGACGGCGCGCAAGGGCGTATCGGCTTACCTGATGGAGGTTCGGGGCCGAGCGGCACATGCGGGCCTCGAGCCCGAAAAGGGGATCAACGCCACCTTGGAGCTGGCTCATCAGGTTCTTGCCATAGAGGCTCTCAGCAGGCCCGGCGTGGGGACGACGGTGACGCCCACGGTCATCGAGGCTGGCTCGTCGAGCAACTCGGTGCCCGCTGAAGGGCGGCTCTTTGTCGATGCCCGCGTGCCTACCGTTCAGGAAGAAAGGCGGGTGGACGAGGCCATGCTCGGGCTTCGGCCCGCGGTGGACGGAGCATCCCTCAAAGTCGAGAGGACCGCGAGCTCACCGCCCCTTCCGGAGTCGGCCTCGGCAGAGTTGTTCGTGCTCGCGCAGAAGGTGGGGGCAGAGCTCGGTCTCGGAACCCTCGAGGGCGTGTCGGTCGGGGGAGGATCGGACGGAAACATCACCGCCGACATGGGTGTGCCGACGCTCGATGGGCTCGGCGCGGTCGGAGACGGAGCCCACGCCGAGGGCGAACACGTGATCATCTCTAAGATGCCGGAAAGGGCGGCCCTAGTGGCGGGGCTGATCCAGGAGATCCTCCTAGCGCGATGAAGGTCGAAGCTGTCGAGCGACTGTCCGAAGTGCTCGAGGAGCCAACGGCGGCGACCGAGCTGGTACGCCTCTAGTGATGGCCCCAGAGTCGATAGAGATCCGTCGCGTGAGCTCGGTGGATGAAACGCGGGCGATGACGGACTTGCTCGACCGGATCTGGGGACAGCGGATGGCCTCACCGGAGTTCCTCCGCGCGCTGGCGACGCACGAGAACCCCGTGTTCGGTGCGTTCGCCGATGGAGAGCCCATCGGCGCTCAGGTCGGGTTCCTCACGCTGATCGATGGAGCGCCGGCTCTGCACTCGCACGCAACGGGCGTGATCCCAGGGCGGCAACATGCGGGCGTTGGTTTCCGGCTGAAGGTGGCGCAGCGCGATTGGTGCTTGGAGCGCGACATCGGATTGATGACGTGGACCTTCGATCCGCTGATAGCGCGCAACGCATTCTTCAACCTTCGCAAGCTTGGCTGCGTGGCTCGAGAGTTCCATCGCGACTTCTACGGAACCATGGAGGACGACATCAACCGGGGCGAGAGATCGGATCGCCTCGAGGTGAGGTGGGAGCTCCGCTCCGAGCGCGTGGAGTCGGCGCTTGCCGGCACGCCCGCAGTCGTGCAGCCCGGTGAGGCCCCGGCTCTGGTGGATCGGGACGCTCGAGCGGGGGAGCGAAGCGAGACCCAACGAACGTTCCTCATCCGGGTGCCGTCCGACTACCCCTCGTTGAAGGCCTCCGACCCGCGAGCTGCGCGCAAATGGAGGGACGCCGTGGCCGAGGCGTTCGAGTGGTCGTTCGCCAACGGCTTCGCTGCAGTGGACTTCTTGCGGGACGGTGCGTACGTTCTGGTCAGGGATGCGCCATGATCGTTGCCACGTGACCGGCAGAGGGGGACGAGTGGAACGTAGATCGAGGCCCTCCATCGCGCCGACACTCCTTCCGACCCTCGTGATAGCAACCATGCTCCTGGGCTCCGCGAGCGTCCGGTCGAGCTCACCTCAACCAGAGACGGTCGCGACCGCATCCGCCGGTCGCCACTTCTCAATCTTGGCAAGTGGTGACGTTCTCATCCACGACGCCGTGTGGGAGCAGGCTCGCGAGAACGGCCGCGCCTCAGGACGTGAGTTCGATTTCCGTCCGATGTTTGCTCCCGTGAGGCCGGTGGTCCGGCGCGCCGACTGGGCGATCTGCCATCTCGAGATCCCGTTGTCCCGTAACAACAGAAACCTCTCTACCTACCCGGTCTTCAACGCGCCTCGACAGGTGGCGCCGGGGATCCATTCCGCCGGCTACGACAGCTGCTCGACCGCCTCCAACCACTCGATGGATCAGGGGGAGGAGGGCATCTATTCGACGATGGACGTATTGGAGGCCTCGAACCTGAAGCACGAGGGCACCGCGCGGAGCAGGCGCGGGGGGCGAAGGGCGGCCATATATCGGGTCAATGGGGTCAAGGTTGGACACGTGAGCTTCACCTACGGTCTGAACGGTTTCAGGATCCCGGACAACAAATGGTGGCTCGTCAACGTGATCGAGGCCGAGCGGATCATCAAGCAAGCCAAGAACGCGCGCTATCGCGGAGCCGAGTTCGTGATCGTCAGCCTCCACTGGGGCGAGGAGTACCGCACGGCCCCCACCGATTTCCAACGAGACCTCGCCCGGCGCGTCCTCGGGTCACCTGCGATCGACGCCGTGATCGGCCACCATGCACACGTCGTCCAGCCGATCACGACCGTTCGCCAGCGATTCGTCGTCTACGGGATGGGGAACCACGTGTCCGCCCAATACTCTCCCGTGAACACGCAGGACGGCCTCATGGTCAAGCTCTTGGTCGAGGAACGAGACACGGGTCGCTTCGTCGTCGACGGGATAAGGGTGACTCCCACCTATGTCGAGCGTGGGACCTACCGCATCTTGCCCGTGGCCCGAACGCTCAGGGCGAAGTGGCCCTCCGAGTCGCTGCGAGCCACGCTCAGGGCATCCTGGGACCGGACGATGAGCGCGGTGCACTCTCTGGGCCGCGATCCGAGAGTGAAGCCCTCCTCCTATCCCCCCAAGTAACGCTCGATTGACGAACGCCGGCCCTAGGATTCGCCGATGACTTCTGTTGGCGAACCCGTGTCCGGCGCACTTATCGAGGCGCACGACCTGACGAAGAAGTTCGACGCGTTCGTCGCGGTCGATGGCATCGACTTCGAAGTGCGGCGGGGCGAAGCCTTCGGTTTCCTCGGCCCCAACGGCGCCGGGAAAACATCGACGATGCGGATGATCGGTTGCACCTCGCCTCCGAGCGGCGGGATGCTGAAAGTCATCGGGATGGATCCCGTCGCGCAGGCCTCGCAGATCAAGGCGCGCATCGGGGTGGTTCCCCAGATCGACAACCTCGACATCGAGCTAACGGCGCGAGAGAACCTCGAGATGTACGCCCGCTATTTCGACGTGCCCCGGGACGTCGCGAAGACCCGCATCGATGAGCTGATCGACTTCGTCCAACTGACCGAGAAGGCCAACAGCAAGGTCGAGCCCTTGTCGGGCGGCATGAAGCGGCGGCTGACGATCGCACGGGCTCTCGTCAATCAACCGGAGCTGCTGCTCTTGGACGAACCGACCACCGGCCTCGATCCCCAAGCTCGGCACCTCGTCTGGGACCGCCTCTATCGCCTGAAGCAACGCGGCGTAACGCTCGTGATCACGACGCACTACATGGACGAGGCGGAACAGCTCTGTGACCGGCTCGTCGTCATGGACAAAGCAAAGATCGTCGCCGAGGGCTCGCCTAGGGAGTTGATCGCCCGGTACAGCACGCGGGAGGTCA
>JAXDJL010000083.1:0-3022 GCA_034665685.1 Actinomycetota bacterium
ACTCGAACCCCTGCGGCGTAGCGCTGGGAACGTCGATCAGCGATGCATACGCGAAAGCTCTCGATTGTGATCGCACGTCCGCGTTCGGCGGGATCGTCGCACTGCGCTCCTCGTGCGACGAAGACACAGCGCGGGCGATCGCAGAGATCTTCACCGAGGTTGTGATCGCGCCGGGCTTCGAGGATGGTGCTCTCGAGATCCTGAAGGCGAAGAAGAACCTCCGCATATTGCGAGCAGCCCCCCCTCCCGGCCGCTCCATAGATCTGCGAAGCGTGGCGGGTGGCTATCTCGTGCAGACGTCGGATCCCCCAGACAAAGCCGAGGATGCGAAGGTCGTCACCAAGACCCAGCCGACGGACGAACAGTTGCGGGATCTGCGGTTCGCCTGGGTCGTCGCGAAGCACGTGAAGTCGAACGCGATCGTTCTTGCTAAGGATGGGATAGCCGTCGGCGTGGGGGCCGGGCAGATGAGCCGTGTCGAATCGACGGAGCTCGCGGCCCGGCGAGCCCGGGATCGGGCCGCCGGCAGCGTTTGTGCCTCGGATGCCTTCTTCCCCTTCCGAGACGGCCTCGACGCAGCCGTCGCGGCAGGAGCGGTTGCGGTCATCCAGCCGGGAGGCTCCGTGCGCGACGACGAGGTCATAGCCGCCGCGGACGAGCACGGGGTCCCCATGCTGTTCACCGGACGACGGCACTTCAGGCACTGACGGGCTCATGGACATCTGGGACGGGATCCACACCGAGCGAGTGGCTCTGCTCGAGGATCTCCGTAGCTTGAGCGCGGAGCAGTGGGGACACGCATCTCTCTGTGACCGATGGACCGTGCAGGACGTGGCCGCGCACCTGACCTCGATCACGGACTTCAAGCTGGGCGACGCCCTAACGGGGATGCTGCGCTCCGGTTTCAACTTCAACAAGATGAACGCGGACGACGCTCACCGTCGTTCCGCTCCCGGGCCCGAGGCGATCATGGCCAAGCACGAAGAGGGATTGGACAACCGAACCCACCCAGTCGCCGTCACCGAGAAGAACGTGATCGTCGACACCGTCGTCCACGGACAGGACATCAGGCGGCCGCTGGGTCTCACAAGGGACTTCCCCGAAGAGACCCTCGTCACGGTAGCGAACATCCTCAAGGGTTACGGGTACCCCGTGAACGGCAAGAAACGCATCCGCGGTCTTCGCCTTCAAGCCACCGACGTCGATTGGTCGACGGGTGAGGGCCCACTGGTCGAGGGACCACTCGAAGCACTAGTGATGGTCATCGCAGGGCGCAAGGCCGCACTCGCCGATGTCTCAGGCGAGGGCAAAGAGATCCTGTCCTCGCGCTAGTCGGCCCGAGCCTCGGTCAGGTGGTCGTGGAAGGGTTCGAGCAGCAGGCCGGCGAGGGCCCAGAGGAAGAAGTAGTCGGGTCTGATCAGCCCGTTGACGTGTCTCTTGGCGTACGTGTAGTCCCATGGGGCCTCTCCGGTTAGCTCTCTGATGGCGGCCCCCGTTGCGTACTCGACCGCCAGGAACCCGAGCCCGTAGGTCGCCGCCCGCACGAGGCCCGGCACGCGCTCGCGCATCCGGTCGTGCAGCGGTTCGTAGAGCGGGAGGATCAGCGCGTAGATCGGGAACATCCACGGGCTCGTGCGCAGCGTCACCTCTCGGCCGCGAGCCCGATCGTGGAACGCGCTGAAGGTCGCGTCCACCGCGAAGCCGAGCGCGGAATAGATGAGTGTGCGACCAGGCTTCCGCATGGACGGGAGACTAGCGGCGGAGGGTGACCTCGCCTTTCACCACGCGACGGTTACCCGCGTTGTCTTCAGCTCGCAGCTTGTAGACGTAGGTGCCGCTCGGCAAAACGTGCCCCGATCCGTCCCGGCCCCCCCACGCGAGCTTCCAATCACCTTTCGCCAGGTGCTCGCGCATCAGGTCGCGCAGCATGGTGCCGCTCTTCGTGAAGATCTTGAGCGCCATGAGGGATCTTTCGTCGATCGTCCAATGGATCGTGGTCTGGTCTCTCTTGCCGTCGTCGTTCGGCGTGAACGGGTCCGGGGAGTCCTCCACCTCGGTGATGTGGGGGGCGGTGGTATCGGGTGCCGCGTGGACGGCCGCGGGCAGAGCTAGGAGGCCCGCCGAGAGGGCGGCGAGGAGGATGCGGCGGATCGGGTGGTTCATCGAGGTTCCTTCCGTAGTTGGTTGTCCCAACCGTAGGCGGGGAAGGCCGTCGGTTCCCATAGGTATTAGTGCGTAGTTGCCCCTTTTGGGCGGCCTGAGGCCCACGTTTCGGGCAGATCGGGGCGGGTAAAACGAGAGACACGAGCGAGCGCGCCGAGGGGGCGCCCTCGCTCGCTTTACATCTACGGTGAATGGAGGCCTCGTGGACGAATCGAAGCTGCGCTCGATCCTGGAGCAGGAGAAGGAACGGCTCCAGGCACTGCAGCGATCGCTGACGGAGGACGACGACCAAAGCGCCGAGCTATCCACCGTCGACCAGCATCCTGCCGACGTGGGGTCCGAGGTGTTCGAACGCGAGAAGGACCTTGCCATCGCCGACAACTTCGGCTTTCAGCTAGATGAGATTGAGGCTGCGCTCAAGCGGCTTGGCACGGACGCGGTCGGTCGCTGCGAAACATGCGGCAAGGTCATCCAGGACGCTCGGTTAGAGGCGATCCCGTGGACCCGCTTCTGCGTCGAGCACCAAGCGGAGTTAGATCAAACCGGCTGAGGCCAAGGAACTAGTCCCGCCCTATCCGATCAACGCCGGGTGATGCTCGGGTTCTCCTGCCGGAGTCTCGACCCGGAGGCTCCCGTTCTTCTCGGTCTCACGCATGCCGGGCAGATACAAGCACGCAAGTGTTATCAACGCGCCCATCACTCCGGCGCCGAGGAGGGTCTCGTCCGCACCGAAGGCTTTCGCCGCCGGCCCGGTCAAGAGGAACGAGAGTGGCACGAACGCGGTCGACAGCAGCCAGTCGAGGCTGGACACGCGGCCCAGCAGCTCGTTCGGCACGAGCCTGTGCATCAACGTTCCCCA
>JAXDJL010000084.1:0-2859 GCA_034665685.1 Actinomycetota bacterium
GCCACGAGATGAAGGCGAGGATCACGACCATGAAGATGACGAGCGCCCGGATGGCTTTGTCGGTGATCTCACCGCCCCACTTCGTTCCGATGGCTTCGAACGTCGTCTCCTCGGATGTGGCCCCGACCGTTTCGGCGACGGTGTCCTTCACGGTTTCTCGGAAGGCAGCGTCGGCTATGGCAGGGGTTTGAACGATGACGTTCCTCTCGGCGTCGGTGGACGCGACCTGGATCTGGGCGGACGGCGCGTTCACTCCTTCGAGCGCGGCCCGCACCTCGGCGATCACTTCGGTATCTGAGCTGTCGGCAAGGGGGCCGCTCTCGGAGATCGGGGCCTGGATCGACACACCGCCCTTGAACTCGATGCCGTAGTTGAAACCCTGCAGGATGAACGACGCGATGCACACCGCAAGCGCGACGCCGGAGATCGCGAACCACAGTTTGCGCCTGCCGATGAAGTCGACCTTCGTCTGTCCGTGGTACAGCCGGTGCAGCGCCCCCATCAGGCGACCCCCGCCGCTTCAGCAGGCGACTCGATCCCGACCGCGGCCCCCGTCAGATACTTCGTTCTGCCCAGGAGGACCATCGCGGGGCGGATCAAGATGAACGCCAGAAGGATGTCTACCGCGGTCGCAAGCCCGAGCGTCAGTGCGAACCCACGTACCGGGCCCACCGCAAGGAAGAACAGGATCACGGCTGCGGCCCCTGTGACGAAGTCCGCGATGAGGATCGTCCGGATGGCGCGGTTGGAGCCGCGCTCCACTGCGGCCCGGAGGCTCTTCCCGGAGCGCACCTCGTCCTTCAGTCGCTCGAACGCGACGATGAAGGAGTCGGCCGCGATACCGATCGAAACGATGATGCCGGCCACGCCGGCGAGGGTCAGCGACAGGCCCGCGCTCTCGCCGAGGAGCGCAAGAGCGGTGTAGACGTAGGCCGTGAACTCGAGGAAGCCAAGCCAGATGACGAGCCCCAGCGTCCGGTAGTAGAGGAGCACGTAGATCATCACGATCGCGAGACCGATGCCTCCGGCGAGAAGACCGGTTTTCAGCGATTCGCGTCCCAGGGTCGGAGACACCTTGCGGACCTCCGACTGCTCGAGCGTCAGAGGCAGGGCTCCGGTTTTGAGGACCAGCGCCAGGTTCTTGGCTTCGTCCTGGGCGCCGACGTTGATCTGGGTGTCGCCGCCCGTGATCCCCGTGCCGCAGGCGACGCCACTGCTCGCGCCGTTCGCCTCTTGCATCCCGGCCGCAGACTCGACCTTTCCGTCGAGAACGATCGCCACCATGCTCTTTACGCTCTCACCTTTGTCGCGCAGGCACGCGAGCTCGCTGGTGAACGAGGCCCACTCCTTCGACCCGTCACCGTCCATCTTGATGGAGACGGACCACTGGCCGTTCTGCGGATCGACCACCGCCTCTGCCTTCTTCACTACCTCCCCCGTCAGTCGCGCCGGCGCGAGCCGGTATAGAACACCCGACTCACCCTCCTGCCCAGACGGGTAGACGACTTCCGTGTTGTTAGCGGCCTGTCCGGTTTCCTTGGTGACCTCTACCTTGTTCTTCTTCGTGTCGGCCTGGGGTGGGATCTGCTCTTCCACCTGCCGGAACGTGAGCTGCGCGGTCGTACCGATCAACTTCAGGGCCTCGCCTTCGTCCTCGAGACCGGGCAGCTGGATGAGGATGTTCTTGTCGCCGGCGGCACTCACCTCGGGCTCCGCGACGCCGAGAGCATCGATCCGCGCCCTGATCAGATTGACGGTCTGCTGCAGGACGTCGGGCGGGATGTCCTCGCCCTCCGCCGTCAGGATGACGCTGATGCCACCCTCGAGGTCGAGCCCAAGGCGCGGGGCGGCTCCCGTAGCGAGAACGGCTCCAAGCCCCCCGAAGGCAACCAACAGCCCCACGACGAGGGTGGTCATGTACTTCTTGCGCGGTTTCGCCATGTCTCGTTACTCGCTCTGGTCCGGGGTGTCGCCCTGCTCCAGATCCTCCGTGAGCCGTCGCGAGATCGCCGACTTGATGAACCTCACGGTCGTACCCGGCGCGATCTCCAACTCGATCTGATCGTCACCGAGGGCCCGCACCGTTCCATGCATGCCGCCGATCGTGATCACTTCATCCCCTACCGAGACGCTGTTCACGAGCTCGGCATGCTGCTGCACCCGTTTCTTCTGCGGACGGATGAGCATGAAATAGAACAGCCCGATCAGAACGACTAAGAAGATCAGGCTGGAGGCACCGTTCCCCTGCACGCTTGGTCACTTCCTTCTAATTGCATAGACGCCGGCTCGCACGAGCCCCTTACGCGACAAAGCCGCTCCAGCGGTTTGCGGGAGGGCACGGCCACCGATTCTACCCCCGATGAAGCTTAGTGCTCAGCTCCCGAAGAGCTTCGCGGCGGCGGCTCCCGAGGGGGGTGGAGCCCCCACGTGGGCGAAGGCGGCCTCGGTGGCGACCCGGCCGCGCGGGGTCCTGCGGATGAAACCGAGCTGCATGAGGAACGGTTCGTAGACGTCTTCGATCGTGTCCGGCTCCTCTCCCACCGCCACGGCGAGCGTGGACAGGCCCACCGGCCCGCCGGCGAAGCGGGTCACGATCGCTTCCAGGATCGACCCGTCGACCTTGTCGAGACCCCGCTCGTCCACCTTGAAGACCTCGAGGGCATCGCGCGCCACGTCGCCGGTGACCACGCCGTCCGCTCGCACCTGGGCGAAGTCGCGCACGCGCTTCAGCAAGCGGTTGGCGATGCGCGGCGTGCCGCGCGCGCGACGGGCGATCTCGAGCGCCCCGCCGTGTTCGAGGGGAACGCCGAGGATGCGCGCGGCGCGCTCGATGATGGAGACGAGGTCGTCGGTGTCGTA
>JAXDJL010000085.1:0-14431 GCA_034665685.1 Actinomycetota bacterium
TGATCCTCGATGAGGCAACGAGCGCGCTGGACACCCATTCGGAGCGACTGGTTCAGGAGGCGCTGTCCCCACTGATGAAGGGCCGCACCACTATCGCCATCGCACACCGTCTCTCCACGATCCTCGCGGCGGACACGATCCTCTACATCGACAAGGGCCGCGTCGTGGAGCGCGGGTCTCACGCGGAACTGCTCGCCGCGGGCGGTGCGTACGCAGCGCTCTATCACGAGCAGTTCTCGGACGGACGGGTCGAATCGAGATGCGAGGATGGCCTCGTTCTAGCCAGCGGCGAAGTCATCAGGGAGGAAGCTTCTTGAACATCAAGGGAAAAGTCGCTCTGGTCACCGGCGGAGCTTCAGGCTTGGGCAGGGCGACGGTCGATGAGCTCTTGGGGGCCGGGGCGTCGATCGTGATCGTCGACCTCGCATCCTCTGATGGAGCAACGGTTGCAAAGGAGCTCGGCGACAAGGTTCGGTTCGCAGCAGCCGACGTAACGTCGGAGGCCGATGTTCAGGCGGCCGTCGACACGGCCAGGGACGAGTTCGGCGGTCTTCACATCGTCGTTAACTGCGCGGGGGTCGGCTTCCCCGGCCGCGTCCTGACGAGAGACGGTTCCGCGATCGACCTCGAACGGTTCGAGTTCGTCGTGCGCATCAACCTGATCGGTACCTTCAACGTGATCCGCCTGGCCGCTGCTCAGATCGCGTCGCAAGAGCCCGACGGTGAAGAGCGCGGCGTGATCGTAAATACCGCCAGCATCGCTGCGTTCGACGGTCAGATCGGACAGGCGGCGTACGCGGCTTCGAAGGGAGGCATCGTCGGGATGACGCTGCCGGTGGCGAGGGATCTAGCGAGCCGGCAGATCAGGTGCATGTCGATCGCGCCCGGCACGTTCGACACCCCGATGCTGGCCGGACTACCCGAAGAGGCGCGCTCGGCGCTCGCGGCCGACATCCCGCATCCGCATCGGCTGGGTTCCCCGCCCGAGTTCGGTGCTCTCGTGCGTCACATCGTCGAGAACCCGATGCTGAACGGAGAAACGATCCGCCTGGACGGCGCGCTGAGGATGAAGCCCAGGTAGCTCCGCTTCACGGGTGCAGGTGGTTTTTGGGTGAGTGGGTGGCCTAAGAAATCGCTATAGCGCGTTCAGGAATCCCTTTTGGGACCTCGTCGTCCCCTCCGGCCGCCTGGGACAGCTCGGTGTCGAGCTCCCGCCACTCCTTCTCGGCCCACCTCAGCTTCTCGACGGCCGATGCGAGGTCGAGGAAGTGAACGGGCACGATCGAGGCCCGCGGCCTCAGGTAGGCGTCGCCGATCAGAGCGTCCAGCTCGCGGCGAGCCATCAGGACCTTCGAATGGATCTCGCGTAGGCGCTCCGCCTGCTCGGCGGTGTAGCGGAAGCCGCTTTCGCTCAGGGGAAAGCTCCTTGCTGGTGTCGATGTGAGCGCTTTGTGAGGGTCTGGCCCCCGCATTTCTGGCGGCCCCAGACTACCTTGCAGAACGCCCGGCGCACAAGCGCACGAACAGTTTTCGGCTCCTCGAGGAGCCTCGGGACGGGTGGAATAGGGTCTCCCGATGCTCGATGAGGAGATCGTTCGCAAGGTCCTGGCCGAGGCGGTGGGCCGGGGTGGTGATTGGTCCGAGATCTTCGTCGAGGATCGCCGCTCGACCCTTCTGAAGCTCGAGGACGGCCGGATCGAAGACGTCGCCTCCGGCCGCGATGCGGGGGCCGGGATCAGGGTCATATCGGGTGAACGGGCTTCCTACGCCTACACGAACGTCCTCAGCCTCGAGTCTCTGTTGGAGGCGGCGCGGGCAGCTCGTGCCGGCTTGGATGGGAGCCCCGGGCAGGTAACGGATCTGCGCCGGGCGGAGGGCCTTCCACAGCACCCCGTCGCCAAGCGTCCCGAGGAGGTGGACGCGGCCGACAAGGTCGCGGCCCTCAAGACCGCCGACGAGGCCGCCCGGAACGAGGGGGCCGGCGTGCGGCAGGTCGTGGCGACCTTTATGGACGTGCGGCAGAAGATCTTGATCGCCTCGTCCGATGGTCGCCTCGCCGAAGACGATCGCACCCGGGTCCGCTTCGCCGTGCAGGTCGTGGCGGCGCGCGATGGTGAGATCGCTACCGGCTTCGAGGGCCCCGGTCACTCCGGCGGCTTCGAGCTACTGGATCGGTTCCCCCCGACGGAGGTGGGGGCCGCGGCTGCAGCCAAGGCCCTGCACATGCTGGAGGCGCGACCTTCACCGGCGGGGGAGTTCCCCGTCGTCCTCGGTCCCGGCCAAGGTGGCGTGCTGATCCACGAGGCATGCGGGCACGGGCTCGAGGCAGACACCCTCGTCAAGGAAGCGAGCGTCTACGCGAACCGCACCGGGGAGAAGTTCGGATCCGACTCGGTAACGATCGTCGACGACGGCAGCGATGTCGGCGCGTGGGGATCGTTCTCGGTTGACGACGAAGGAACTCCGGCCCAGAGAACCGTTCTGTTCGACAAAGGCGTGCTGGTGGGACACATGAGCGATCGTCGTTCCGCGCAGAAGATCGGGCACGCACCCACGGGCAACGGACGGCGCCAGTCGTACGCCGATCTTCCGATCGTGCGGATGACGAACACGTACCTGCTCCCCGGGCCCGACGACCCCAAAGAGATCGTTCGCTCGGTCGACAGGGGGATCTACGCGGCCGCTTTCGCGGGGGGCGAGGTCAACCCCGCGACCGGCAACTTCGTGTTCGGGATGGCGGAGGCATACATGATCGAGAAGGGTGAGCTCACATACCCGATCCGCGGCGCGCAGCTGATAGGCAACGGACCGAAGGTGCTGGGCACGATCGACGCGGTCGGCAGCGACTTCGACCGCAAGGAAGGCGTGTGCGGCAAGGATGGACAGCACGCCCCCGTCACGAACGGCATGCCGACGGTTCTTCTCGGCCAGATGACCGTCGGCGGGACGGAGTCCGAATGAGCGATCTCCTGAAGCTTGCCGAACAGGTCGTGGAGCTCGCCGGATCCGGCGAGCAGGTGGAGGCGTACCTGACGCACGCCAAGACGTTCTCCGTGAAAGCGTACGAAGGTGACGTCGAGGCCCTGTCTTCGGCGGAGCCCAGGGGGGCCGGGGTGCGCGTCGTGGCGGATAGTCGCGCGGGGTTCGCTTACACGACGGATCTCACGGACGATGGCCTCAGGGAAGCTCTCGACCAAGCACGCGCCAATGCGCGCTTTGCCGGCGAGGATCAGGCGGTGGGACTCGCGGAGGCTTGGTCCGAGCCCGTTCCCGACGTAGAGGGATTGTTCGATCCCTCGCACGCGGAGGTGACCGCCGACGAGAAGGTCGCCTTCGCGATCCAGTTGGAGGCCGCCACCAAGGCGGTCGACTCGCGCGTCCGAACGGTCGAGGACGCGTTCTATCAGGACGCCGAGGAAGAGGTGGCGATCGCGACGTCCACCGGTATCTCGGGCTCCTATCGGGCGACCGAGGCATGGTGCTACTCGGTTCCCATCGCCACCGACGATGACGACACACAGGTGGGCTTCGACTTCGACCTGGGGCGCAGCCTCCGTGATCTGGATGGACGCCGCACGGCTCGACGCGCCGCCGTACGGGCTCTTTCGGTTCTCGGTGCGTCGAAGATCCCCTCGGACAAGATGCCGATCGTCTTCGACCCCTACACTGCGGGCCAGTTCCTGGGAGTGATCGCTCAGGTCCTCACCGCCGAGTCGGTGCAGAAGGGACGGTCTCTGTTCGCCGGCCGCCTCGAACAGAAGGTCGCATCGGACGCGCTCACCTTGATCGACGACGGCCGCATCGCGGGGGCGCCTGGGTCACAGCCGTGGGATGCGGAAGGTGTTCCGACGCAACACACCGAGATCATCAAAGACGGTGTCCTAGCGTCGTACCTGTACAACCTCACGAGCGCGCGCCGAGAGGGCAGACAGTCGACCGGCAACGCGTCGCGCCTCGGCTTCAAGTCCGCACCGAAAACCGCTCCATCGAACCTCGAGCTCCGTCCGACCGGGGAGTCGCGCGAAGAAGTCCTTCGCATAGCCGGCCGTTCGCTGCTCGTTCAGGATTTCCACGGGGTCCACTCGGGGGCGAATCCCATCTCCGGCGACTTCTCCGTGGGCGTCACGGGCCGTCTATTGGAGGACGGCGTTCCCACGCAGGCGGTCAAAGAGGTCACGATCGCGGCCCCCATGCTCGAGATCCTCGGATCCATCACGCATGTAGCGAACGATCGCCGCTGGCTTCCGTTCGGTGGATCGCTCGGCGGAGCGACGACTCTCGTGTCGGAGATGACCGTAGCCGGGTCCTAGCCGCCCGCCGGGAGTTAGTCCCTCAGACGAGGAAGTAGAAGACGATCCCCGCGATCACGCAGTAGGCGGCGAACGGGTAGAGCGTGTTCGTCTTGAGGTAACGGATCAGCGCGGCGATGGCGACGTACGAGGTCACGAGCGACGCGATGAACCCCGCGACCGCGGCCCCCGTTCCGATCGTTGCCCGGCCGATGTCGGGGGCCTCGAGTATCGCTGCGCCGAGAAGCGCGGGCACCGCCAGCAGGAACCCGAAGCGCGCCGAGTCATCGCGCTCGAACCCCAGGCCGAGGCCGGCGGCGATCGTCGAGCCGGAGCGCGAGATGCCCGGGAGGATCGCTATCGCCTGAGCGATCCCGATCGCGGTTGCGTCGGGCGCGCGGAGGTCATCCATCTGCCGCAGCTTCTTGCCGCTCTCGAGTCCCTTGGTTCGCCGGCTGAGCACCTGTTCCCCGGCAACGAGGATGAACGCGGTGATGACGAGTTGCACCGCTGCCGATCTGGCGTCTTCGAACGACCGATCGAAGTAGTCGCCCAGCGCAAGGCCGGCGATGGCAGCCGGGATCGTGCCGATCACGAGCATCAGCGCGAGACGGCGCGCCTTCCCGTCACCGGTGAAGGTGCCGCGGACGATCTCGATGAGATCTTTCCAGAAGTATGCGACGAGAGCGATGAGCGACGCGATGTGGAGCAACACGTCGAACGTCAGACCCGGCTCCTTCCAGCCGAGAGCGGCGGGAACGATGACCAGATGCCCCGACGACGAGATGGGGATGAACTCGGTTAGACCCTGAACGGCTCCGAGGACGATCGCTTGGAGTAGTGACACCCGTCGTTCTTCAGACCTCGAGGCGCGCGCCCTGCAGCGCGGTGGAGCATACGCAGGAGCGCGACTCGGGAATCTTGGGAACCATGGAGAACAGGAGGCGACGGAGCTTGTCGTTGTTCGCGTTGAAGACCTCAACGACCGCCTCGTGGCTGACCGCGTCGATCTCACCCTCGACGCCGGTGTCGTAGTCCGTGATCAGGGACAGGTTCACGTAGCACATCTCCAGCTCCCGAGCGAGATACGCCTCGGGATACTGAGTCATGTTGATGACCTGCCAGCCGGCGTCCTGGAACCACTTCGACTCGGCGCGCGTCGAGAAACGCGGGCCCTGGATCGTCACCACGGTGCCGCGCTCGTGGATGCTGATGTCCTCGGCGCGTCCCGTTTCGATGGCGAGCTGTCGCAGCTCGGGGCAGTAGGGGTCTGCGAACGAGACGTGCGTGGTTAGTGGTCCGTCGTAGAAGGTGTCCTTCCGCGCGGAGGTGCGGTCGACGAGTTGGTCGCACACGACGAACTCGCCCGGTTTCACATCCCTCTGCAGCGAGCCCGCGGCGCACGGCCCGATCACGCGCTCGACCCCGAGCTCCTTCAGCGCCCATACGTTCGCGCGGTAGTTGATCGCGTGCGGGGGAAGCTCGTGCTTGCGGCCGTGGCGTGGAAGGAAGGCGACGGAGAGCCCATCGATGTCGCCCACCGCGACGGGAGCGGAGGGCGGGCCGTAGGGGGTGTCGACTTCGACGTCCTTCACCTCATCCAGGAGGGAATAGAAGCCCGACCCTCCGAAGATGCCGATCCGGGCGGTAGACGAGGTCATCAAGACTCCTTCTTCGAGGTTGAGGACGCCGGCTTGGACTTCTTGTCGCCCGAGCCGGAGTCGGAACTTGAGCTGGATCTGGAACTGGAGCCGGAGTCCGAGCCGGAGCCGGAGCCGGAGTCCGAGCCTGAGCCGGACGAGGATCCGGAAGAGCCCTCGCTCTTCGACCCGGATCTCTCCCCCGGACGGGACGAAGAGGACGATTTCTTCTTCGCGTCGGTGGCGTAGAAACCCGAGCCCTTGAAGACGATCCCCACGGGGGAGAAGAGCTTCCGGAGCTTGCCGCCACAGATCTCGCACGTCTCGAGGGGAGGGTCGCTGAAGCTCTGTTTCACCTCGAAACGCTCGCCGCACGAGGTGCAGGCGTACTCATACGTGGGCATCTGGGCATCCTCTCATCCCGCGGGGGCTGTCCCGCGCCGGGCCGCGCTCGGTAAAGTGATGGTCTCGCCGTGTCGATATCAGGGCAAAAAGGGAAGTTGGGGCCAATGTCTCTTCAGCGCCGTTTGACGCTGATCTTCGTGTTGATAGTGATCCTCCCGCTGGCCGCTGCCGGCTTCTTCGTGCAGCGCCTGGTCGTGGGAGAGGTCGAGCGACGCGCGGTCACGGCTCTGGGTCCCGCCCTCGATGCCTCGGTCGCCGTCTACAACGCTCGCGTCGACGTGCTGCCCGATCGGGTCGGAAATCTCCTTCGGGTGCCGCGTTTCGGGGCCCTCTTGCAGGAACGAGATGCGGCCGAGGTGGGCCGTTACCTCCGATCGAGGATGGGACCAGACTCCGGGATCGATTTCCTGGTCGCCCTCGATAGCAGCGGGCGCGAGCTGGCCTCGAGTGCGCTGCCGGGCCAGTTCCTCTCGGGGTTCCGGCCCCCATCCACGAAGCAGATCCTGGGCACTACTCCGGGCACCGGCCCGGGCTTCTACCGAACCGACCGGATCCCCGTTCAGATCGTTGGCGAGGGGACCGTAGGCAGCGTGATCGGCGGGATGTGGCTCGACCAAACCTTGCTGGCCGCCGCGTCGCAAGACGAGGTGACCCTGTCCGTGGTGGCCGGCGACGACCTGATCGCCTCGACGGGAGTTTCGGGAGAGGTTCGTCCCGTCGAGATCGATCCGGTAGCCCCGTTCGAGATCGACCTCGGTTCGGGGGCCGGGCAGGCACGAGCGCGGAACCTCGGCGGAGAGATGACTCTCGTTGCATCGACGCCGATCGGCCCGATCGCATCACTCGGTCGACGCATCCTCACTTCCTTGCTCCCCCTCGTGCTGGTCGCTCTGCTCGGCACGACGGCCCTCGCGTATCTCCTCGCTCGCCTCATCACACAACCCCTCGGTGAGGTAGCCGAGGGCGCCAAGGCGATCGCCGAAGGCCGTTTCGACCATCAGATCCCCGAGCGTTCGCGCGACGAGGTGGGGCAACTTGCGACGGCCTTCAACGACATGACGGATCGTCTCAAGCACACCGTTACCGAGCTCTCGTCGTCGCGCGACCAATTGCAGAAGGCCGTTCATCGAGTCGGCGAGACGTTGCGCTCCACTCACGACATGGGACAGATGTTGGAGTCGATCCTGAACACGGCGGTCGATTCCGTTGCCGGTGACGCGGGCGTCCTGTGGCGCTTCACGCCGACCCGAGATGCCATGTACCCGAGCGCGGTGAACGGGCTGACGTTCGATGCAACGAAAGCGATCAGTGTTGGCGAAGGGGCCGTCGGGTTCGCCGCCGAGCGCGCCGCCAACGTCCTGCTCCCGGCTCACGAGAACAACGTCAGATCCTCATCGAAGGAGCCCGACTTCCCGAACGTGATCGCGATCCCCCTGTTCAGCCAGGACCGCGTTGCCGGTGTGCTCGCGGTCTATCGGGAGGCCGACAGACCGGCGTTCAGCCAAAAGGATGTCGACACGGTCCTGTTCCTCGCGGAGCAGGGCGGTGTGGCGATCGAGAATGTGCAGCTTCACGAAGAGGCGCGCAGATTGTCGCTGACCGACGGTCTCACGGGCGTTTGGAACCGGCGGTTCTTCCAGATGCAGTTCCGTCAGATACTCGCTACCGCTATGCGATTCGATCGGCCCTTCAGCATCTTGATGCTGGACATCGATCACTTCAAGGACGTCAACGACACGCATGGACACCAGCGCGGCGACGCCATCCTGGTGGAGTTCAGCCAGCGCGTCAGCAGAACGGTTCGTGAGGTGGACACCTTCGCTCGCTACGGTGGTGAGGAGTTCATCTGTCTTCTGTCGGAGACCGAGCTCGCAGGGGCCCTCACGACCGCGGAAAAGATCTGTGACGTGATCCGCAGCGAAACCTTCGGAGCGCTGGGCGAACCTCCCGTCTCGCTCACGGTGTCGATCGGCGTTGCCTCCTATCCCAACCACGGCGATTCGTTCAGGACGCTCGTGGAGAACGCCGACCAGGCCCTCTACGGAGCGAAGGAAGGCGGCAGGGACCGAGTCGTCTCCGCGGAGAGACGCCCCCCAGGCCCAGGACTCAAGCTCGCACGTTAGTGCGGGCTGCAATCCGGCTCTCAAGCTCGCACGCTAGTCCTCGCCCGGTAGCATGAGGGCTTGAAAGTTCGCAAAGCAGTCATCCCCGCAGCCGGACTCGGCACGCGCTTCCTTCCTGCCACCAAGGCGATGCCGAAGGAGATGATCACCGTCGTCGACCGGCCCGGCATCCAGTACGCGGTCGAGGAATGCGTTCGTGCCGGCATCGAGGACATCCTCATCATCACGAGTCGCGGGAAGGAATCGCTGGGGGATCACTTCGACAGGGCACCGGAGCTGGAGGCCCAGCTTGCGGCCAAGGGCAAGGAAGAGGAGCTCCGCACCGTCAAGGCTCTCGCCGATCTGGCATCGGTTCATTTCGTGCGACAGAAGGAGCCTCTCGGACTCGGGCACGCAACCTTGATGGCGCGCGACCATGTCGGCGACGAGCCCTTCGTGATGCTCCTTCCCGATGAGATCGTTCCCGCGCCACAGGGGGCCGAGGTTCCATTGCTGCCGAAGATGCTCGAGGTGTTCGCCGAGCATCAGGTGACGGTCATCGCAGTGTCGGAGGTTCCCAAGGAAGACGTGGGGTCCTACGGGGTGATCGAGCCGGAATTCATCACCGACGATCTATGCAAGATGCTGGACTTCGTCGAGAAGCCTCCTCCGGGAGAGGCACCGTCGAACCTCGCGTCGCGCGGCCGTTACGTCTTCTCGCCTGGATTGTTCGATGCGATCGAGAAGACGGAGCCCGGCGCGGGAGGCGAGATACAGGTCACGGACGCGATCAGGATGCGCGCTAAGGAAGAGGGCGCGTACGCCTACATCTACGGAGGACCCATCTTCGACGTCGGCAAGAAGCTGGATTTCCTCGAGGCGACGGTAGAGCTGGCGCTTCGCCGCGAGGACCTTGCCGGTCCCTTCAGGGAGTTCCTGCGGGGGATCGTCGACAGAGACGCGTGACGATGGCTACCCCAGAGTCCCCACATCCCGAGTCCGCCGCCCGCATGGTCGACGTCACCGGGAAGGACGTGACGTTGCGAGAGGCGGTCGCCGCGGGAACCGTTCGCATGACGGCCGCGACGCGCGACATGATCGTGCAAGGAGAGATCCCGAAGGGCGACGTCCTCGAGGTGGCCCGGATCGCCGGGATCATGGCGGCGAAGCGCACCGGCGACCTGATCCCGCTGTGTCATCCCATCGGTTTGGGCGCCGTCGAGGTGGACCTCAGCCCCACCGAGGAGGGCGTCGCCATCGAGGCGACGGTCCGCACGGCCGAGCGAA
The DNA here is from genome assembly GCA_034665685.1 of Actinomycetota bacterium. Taxonomy (GTDB): domain Bacteria; phylum Actinomycetota; class CADDZG01; order CADDZG01; family WHSQ01; genus JAUJNU01. The sequence continues at coordinate 9,724 of JAXDJL010000085.1, forward strand.
CCGGGGTCGAGATGGAAGCGTTAACGGCAGTATCGGTGGCCGCGCTGACCGTCTACGACATGGTCAAGGGCACCCAGCGCGATGTATCGATCTCGAACATCCGGCTCGTGCGGAAATCGGGGGGCCGATCGGGCGACTACGTCGCTCCTAGCGCTTAGGACGTTTCAGATATCCGGTCGTGCCAGTGCTCGCGCTCTCAACGATCTGCACCAGCTCCCACCCTTCCTCGCCCCACTGATTCAGGATCTCCTGCAGCGCGTGCGAGATGAGGGGGACGGTCGCGTACTCCCACTTCTGGGCGGGGGGAGCACCCTGCGGCGTCTCTCCTTCGTGCATCGTTGACCTCCTGAAAGCTGGGATGGGCTCGGAGTGGGGCGGTTCACTAGCTACCCCCTCGTGGGCCGAAATAACCTACTCCAGTGTCCCGCCGTTTGATGGTCGCCCGCACCGAGCGGGTATTGGCCGATCGAACGCGCGACGCCCTCTCCCCGGTCCTCAGGTTGAGAGGCCTCTTGTCAGACACGTCCATGGGTCGCGGCACGGCGCTGATATTGGCTCCCGCCCGGCAGGTGCACACGATCGGGATGAGGTTCCCGATCGACGTCGTCTTCTGCGATAAAGGAATGCGCGTGCTACACGTTGTCCATTCGATGCGCCGGAACCGCATCTCGAGATTCGTGCGCGGCGCGCATTTCGCGATAGAGCTTCCCGCCCGCACCGCGGGGGACCTGCGCGTGGGCGATCAGCTGTTGTCGAGCCCTCTATAGGAGCGGTCGTGGTAGACGAGCGGCTCACCCTCGGAACCGCCCGTGGTGAGCACTTCGCCGATAACGATGTCGTGGTCCCCCGCGCCGAACACCTCGGTCGTGCGGCACTCCAGCCACACCAGCGAACCGTCCAGCAGCGGGGCTCCCATAGGACCTACCTGGTGGGGGAGCTCGTCGAAGGTCTTGTCGGTCGATCGAGCGAAGGTGCGAGCGATCTCTTCCTGTTCGCGCGCCAGGATGTTCACGGCGAACGAGCCCACCTTCTGGATCATGGCGTTCGTGCGCGAGGCCTTATCGAGCACCACGAGGATCAGAGGCGGTTCCAACGAAACCGAAGCGAAGGAAGAGGCCGTCATGCCGTTCACCTCGCCCTCGGCAGCGGCGGTGATTATCGTTACCCCACTGGCGAAATGGCGAACCGCGTCCCGATACTCCTCAGGACTGACCACTCTTAGAGGGGGGATTCGTCGATGCCGGTCCGCCACGTCTCCTGCGGGAGGAACAACCACAACCCCGGGATGTCGGGAGCTCGCTCCGTCAGGAAGCGGAGGGCCTCGGCCTCCGGACCGGAAGTCGTCCCGTCGAGGCGCAGGGAGCCGCGCCTCTCCAACTCCTCGATCATGTCTTGGGTGGGATGCCCCTCGATCTCCATCTGGGAACGAGTTTAGTCCTGCTCCGGCTCCCCAGCGTCGCCTTCTGGGGGCGGTTCATCGTCCGTCATGGCTGAGGCCCCTGGGTTGATTGCGTAGGTCGCGCGAGCCGCGGTTAGAACGGCCGCCGACGTGGACGCGATCGCGCCAACGACGGCGAACATGAACACGGCCACAACCACGCGCCCGTAGTCGCCGGGCCATCTGACCGTGATGAAGGCCACGAAGGAAAGTGCAGCGATCAGAGAGAAGGCGAACGTCGACGCGATGGCGAGACCGTGGAGCCCGCGGGGCCGGCTGCCGCGCCGAGGAGGTTGGGGAGGCGGCTCCTTGCCGAGCGGAACCACCTCGCCGGGTGTGCTCGGTCCCTCGGAACCGGGCACGTCACGGCTCACGCGCTCCGGCTCTGCAGCCACTCGATCAGCGTGCGCACCCCTACGCCGGATCCTCCCTTGGAGAGGTCGTCTTTGTCATTGTCCGAGCGGGCCGGCCCGGCGATATCGAGGTGCGCCCACGCGACGTCCTTGCTCACGAACTCCTGCAGGAAGACGGCCGCGGTGATCGCGCCCCCGTACCGAGACCCCACGTTCTTGTAGTCGGCGATCTCCGAGTCGAGCTCGCTCATCATGTCGGACCACAAGGGCATCCGCCAGGTCAACTCGCCGACCGTGTCGCTTGCGGTGCGGAGCTCGCTCCACAACTCGTCGTTGTTCGAGAACACCCCGGTGGCCTTCTTCCCGAGCGCCACCACCATTGATCCGGTAAGCGTGGCGAGGTCCACTACCGCGTCCGGTTCCTGCTCGGAGGCGAAGACCAGTGCGTCGGCAAGGATCAACCGCCCCTCCGCGTCCGTGTTCATCACCTCTGTCGTCTTGCCACCGTAGTGAGTGATGACGTCACCGGGCTTGATGGCCTTACCCGACACCATGTTCTCCGTCGCGGGGACGAGGCCCACGACCTCGAGGTTGATCCCGAGGCGGCCGAGCACGCTCATGACTCCGATCACGGTGGCGGCCCCCGACATGTCGGTCTTCATCTGTTCCATCGAGCCGGGGGGCTTCAATGAGTAGCCGCCGGTGTCGTACGTGACGCCCTTCCCGACGAGAACGATCTTTCCCTTCGGTTCCGCGGGGACGTAACGCAGTTGGATGAAGCGCGGTTCTTCCTCCGAGCCACGCGACACACCGAGCAATCCGCCGAACCCGCGTTCCTGCAGCTCTGCCGGGCCCCATACCTTCGCGACGAGGTCGGACGAGTGAGCGAGCTCCTTGGCGCGATCGGCAAGTGCTGTGGGAGTCAGCGTTGAGGCGGGCTCGTTGATGAGGTCCCTCGCGAGCGTCGCGGCCTCTGCTTTGACGACGCCTCTTTCTGCCGCCGCGGCATCGCCCCCGACGAACGTCATGCTTGCGAGTTTCGAGGGCTTCGCGTCGGACTTGTATGTGGTGAAACGATAGGAGCCCAAGACCGATCCCTCCGCCGTTACCTCGGTGAGATCGTTTCCGTCGGCGGAAGCGGGAAGCGCCCACGCGATCGAGGATCTATCCGCGAGCCGCCGTCCCGCGTTGCCGGCGGCGCGTCGCATCTCCGACGCGCCCAACTTCTCCTTCTTCCCGAGCCCCACGACGGCCACGCTCGTCGCCGCTACGTTCCCCGTCGAAGGGACGATCGCCACCTCGCCGAGCTTCGCCTTGAAGCCGGCGTCTGCAAGTTTGGCGAGCACCCCGCCGAGGACGCCGTCGACCTCACTCGCCTGATCGGTGAGCTCGATGCCCTCTTCCTTCGAGTACGCCCCCACCACTAGTGCGTCACAGGTGACGCCCGTCGCCGGGTCCGTGGTGCTCGTTATCTGGGGAGCGCGGGGCATCTGTTCTCCTTCGATCCGTGGGGGCCTCTTTGTATATCTTCCAACACCGTAGGCGGTTGTCGGTAGCGCTGCGTCACACATCGGTGCCGCTGTGCATTCTCCAGGCGCATCGTGGAGAGAGCGCGAGGAAGTCTGGTGTAGAGAGGCAGGGACACCTCCGAGCCGCGGCGTAGTTCCGCGTGAGTTCGATGGAAATCCCCAGCATGTGGGGTTGGCGGCATTACCTTGAGGGAGGTTGATCTTCGAACCGTGGAGGACGATTTGGTTTGGTTCTTCTTCATCTTTCTGGCTCTTGCCTGGGCCGCCGTGGTTCTGCCGGCCGTGCTTCGTGCTCGGCAAGACGATCCTTTGACGGCGACCGAGAGGTTCAAGCGGCGCATGGAGATGATCGCTCCGCCCACCCGCGCCTGGAAGGGGCGCTGGGTTGTCGTGCCCAAGGCGGACCCCAAGAGCCGTTCCTACCGCAGGCAGCAGCACCGCAGGCGCCGGGTCTTCGAGGCGCTGCTCGGGCTCGTCGTGCTTACGGTGGCGCTGGCGATCCTCCGAGGCGGATCTTTCTGGACCCTTCAGATCGCGATCGATGGAGCGATAGCCCTTTACGCCGGCTTCCTCGTGGGCGCCAAGCGCAAGCGTCAGGAGTCGCTGACGAAGGTGCGCCCGCTCGTCACCCGCCACAGCGGATTGGACGAGATCACGTTCCACGAGCCCGCCCACGCCTCCGGAGGCCGCCGCTAACTCTGTAGGGTCGAGGCGATGGATCTAACCGGCATCTCGGACGACCTGCGCGCGACGCTCGACGCGAAGAACGCCGCAAGGGAACAAGGCCTCGCAAGTAGTCGCAATGCGATACGCGCATGTGGCAACGCGATCCGAGCCCTGCACCGGCACGAAACCGACGCGGCTACCGGGCTCCTGAACGAGGCGCGCCGCAGCCTCGACGACGCGCGCGGCGTGTTGGCGCAGCACCAGGACATGCTCAATGCCGGCTTCGTGCACGACGCCGAGAAGGAGTTCGCAGAGGCGTCCATCACGTTCGCTCTCGTAACGGGGGCCGCGTTCCCCACCGCCGACGAGGTGGGCGTAAGCGCTCAAGCCTTCTTGAAGGGGATGGCCGAGTCGATCGGCGAGTTGCGCCGTCACATCCTCGACCTCATGCGCCATCGCGAGCTAGCGCGCTGCGAGGAGTTGCTGGGCGCCATGGACGACATGTACACGATCCTCGTGTCGATGGACTACCCGGACGGGATCACCTTCGGACTTCGCCGACTAACCGACATCGCACGCTCCATAATTGAGCGGACCAGAGGTGACTTCACGGTAGCCACGATCCAAAGCTCGCTCCACGAGGCGCTACAGGCGCACGCGGGCAAACTAGGAAATGGTCCGTGAGGGCCGCCGCAAGCGCCATCGCCGCCCGGGCGGTTGAG
>JAXDJL010000086.1:0-6678 GCA_034665685.1 Actinomycetota bacterium
GGAACGGCACCGGACTTGATTCCACCGAGGGCGTTACCGGCCTCTTCTACGGAGATGTAGGACAACTCATCGCTCAGCTGATCGCCTGCGTCGTCATCTCCACCGTCATCTTCGGTATCGCCTACACGTTCTTCAAGGTGCAGAACGCCTTGACGAAGGGTGGCATCCGTCCGAGCGCCGAAGACGAGCTGCAGGGTCTCGACATGCCGGAGATGGGAGTGCTCGCCTACCCAGAGTTCGGTCCTGAGGTGCTGAACCTGGATCAAGAGCTCGAGGAAGCAGTCCCGCAGACCGTGGGAGCAACCATGGCTCCTCCGGACTAGGCAGAGGTCGAGACGAGAAGTGACATCGAGCCAGCCGCTCGCCGTGATGCCCGAAGAGGCTGAGGTGATCGTCCGTGGTCCCCTGCGGATTGCGCCCTCCGAGTTCGTGGCAACCCTTCACGGCGAGCGGCTGCAGCTCACTCCCAAGGAGTTCGAGTTGTTGGTGCTCTTCGCCCGGAACCCCGACCGCCTGCTGCGGCGCCAGTACATCGGCGCCGCGGTGTGGGGGGGCGTGGCCCCGGGGCGCACCATCGACATCCACGTCGCGCGGCTCCGGAGTCGTTTGCCCGAGGGGGCCGTTGAAACGGTCGTACGTCTCGGTTACCGCTTCGTCCTCTAGACCGAACGAACGATTGCCGTGAGCGAGGGCGGCGCGCTTCTCGACATCATCGTTGTACTGCTGGCCGCGAAAGCAGCCGCTGAGATCTCTCATCGCCTCGGGATCCCCGGCATCGTCGGCGAGATCCTTGCCGGCATCCTGATAGGCCCCTCACTGCTGGGATTCGTAACGGAAACCGAAGTGCTTGGGGTCTTGGCGGAGCTCGGCGTCATCCTCCTTCTCGTCGAGGTGGGGATGCAGATGGACGTCGTGGAGCTCGCGCGCGTAGGTCGCTCTGCGCTCCTCGTGGCGTTGATCGGTGTCGTTCTTCCTTTCGCAGGGGGCTATGTTGCCGTGCTGCTCTTGGGTTTCCCGGCGGACACCGCGTTGTTCGTTGGGGCCGCGCTTACGGCGACGAGTGTCGGCATCACCGCGCGCGTGTTTTCGGACCTCGGAGTGCTGGCCGGAGTGGAGGCGCGCACCGTGGTGGGGGCCGCGATCGCGGATGACGTGATCGGCCTGGTGATCCTCGGTGTGGTCACGGCATCTGTCGGTGGCGAATCTCTTTCGGCCGTCCGAGCCATCACGATCGTGTTGCCCTCACTCGTGGTGTTGGTGGTTGCCACCGCGGGCGGCGCCTGGCTCGCTCCCCGCGTGTTCGATCAGCTTCAACGCTGGGCGCGCTCTCCCGGAACGCTCGTAGCCCTGTCGCTCGCTTTCATCTTGATCTTCTCGGTGGTGGCGGAGCTTGCCGGGTTGGCGCCGGTCATCGGCGCGTTCATCGCCGGGTTGGCGCTGGCGCGTTCCGCGCAGTCGGATCGCATCCACAGGGAGCTCGCACCGGTCGGACACCTCTTCATTCCGGTGTTCTTCCTTCAGATCGGCATCCAGGTGCATCTCGGAGAGTTCGCCGATCCATCGGCGATCGGCCTTGCGTCCGTGCTCCTCGTCGTAGCGATAGTCGGGAAGATGTTGGCGGGCGCGGGTTCATTCGGCGCTCGAGGCGACAAGCTCCTCATCGGCCTGGGTATGTTGCCGCGCGGCGAGGTGGGCCTGATCTTCGCCGCGATCGGCCTTCGCACCGGCATCTTCGACCAACAGGTTTACGGCGCGCTGTTGCTGGTCGTCTTGGGGACGACCCTTCTGGCTCCGCCTCTCTTGAGATGGAGGATCCGGCACGCCTCCGCGCGCAGCACGCAGGAACGCGGCCGCGCGAGCGATCGGGAGGCCGCGCTGGTGTCGGAGCAGGACCTCGTCGAGCTGTCGGGTGAGCCCTCCACGGCGAGAGGCCTGCAGATCGGGTTGGAGACCGCGGTTCTGGTTGCATCGGGACGCCGGCCCGGCCCCCGCCTTGTCGAGTGGCTCAGCGCGCTGCCGGGGAACGCCCTTCGCTGGGACGTTCGGTCGCGCGAGCTCTTCACGCAGGTGCTTGAGAAGGGAAACCCCCGATCGTGGCTCTTCCTGCAGTCATCCGGATTGCTCGAGAGAACCCTTCCAGAGCTTGCCCAAGCGATCCGCCTCAGGCGCGCCGACCCGTTCGAGCTGGATCCGACCGGACCGTTCCGCTGGACGGAGGTGGAGCGGTTGCACGAGTTGCTCCGGGCGGATCCGCGCGCCCGCGAGGTCGCGCTGGAGCTCCACAGCACCGCCCCGCTGTACCTGTCCGCGCTCGTTCTGGCTTGCGCAGATGATCGCGGCAGCGCGGTCAAGCTCGGTCGCCGCCTAACAAAGAGGCTCGATCTCGGCGCGGCCACAGAGCAGCAGGTAGCTACGCTCGTCGGCGATCCCGGGCTCCTGCGGGCGGGAGTAAATCGACCGGATTTCCTCGACGAAGATCGCGTCCTCCAAGCCACCGGCCACTTGAGATCCGCCGACACCGTTCGCTGTGCATACCTGTTGACGCTGGCAAGCAACGACCTCTCCGCTCCCGCGCGTGGGCGCCTGGACCAGCTCGCCCGCGTCATACAGCAACTGGTCGCTCAACCGGGGGCCGGCGAGCGGCGCGTGCTCAATCTGGTCGAACGTCGCAGGGCCGAGGCGCTGGCCCTCAGCGTCGACGATCCGGCCGCGTCGAGTCGCGTCTCGACCGCTCCCCGTTCTCACATCCTCGCGGTGTCTCCCGCAGATGTTGCTCGTCACGCCTCACTGCTTGCCGCGCGCAAGAGCCGGAAGGGCATCGGTGTCGCGGTAGAGGATCTCGGTGACGGCGCGTGTCGCATCGAGATCGCGACCAAGGATAGGTATGGGCTGCTGGCTCACAGCGCGACGGCTCTGGATGCGGCGCAGCTGACGGTCACCTCCGCGGTGGTTGCAACCTGGAGCGACGGCATGGCGCTGCAATCGTTCGTCGTCCTCGACGGCAACCCGTCGGCCGACGAGATCGAAGCTGCGCTGCAGCATCAACTACGTCGCCGTTTGATCGCTGAGCCGTTCCCCGACGCGCGAGTGGAGTTCGACAACGAGGCATCGCCTTGGTACTCGCTGTGCGCGGTGTCCGCCAAGGAAGGTCCATGGCTCCTCCGTTCCTTGGCCGTGTCCATCACCCACGCCGGCGGCGACATCCGTTCTGCGGCCGTGTCGTCGAAGGCTGGGCGCACCGAGATCCACTGCGAGCTGACCGATCGGAGCGCCGGAAAACTGTCGGACGAGGCCCAGGAGCGTATCGGTGCTCATCTGCGGAACGGCGTCCAACTGTCACCGCGCCGGTGGACCCAAAGGAGATCGCCCACCGATGTGTTGCGTGCGCGCGTGGCCCATCGAACGAGCGACTGAATCCCATCGGACGCGCCCCGCGATACGCAGAACTTACGTGCTGGTCACGCGTACGAAACATGTCCGTAACGGCGCGCTTCTAACGTTCTGAGCGTAAACGGACCCAGAGCACTCGAGGAGGACCCTTGCTGTTCGCCATGCGCATCTCCATGTTGGACCAGCCCGGCATGCTCGGCGCCGTCGCGACCGCGCTCAGTCGCGGGGGAGCGAACATCATGAGCCTCGACGTCATCGACCGGGAGGATGGGATCGCCGTCGACGATCTTCAGATAGAGGCTCCCGACGGCTTGACCGAGGCGCTCCGGTTGGCCGCGGAGCAGGTGCCCGGCGCGGTGGTCGAGGCGGTGCGCCCATTGGAGGCCTTCCGCGATGTGCCCACTCCGATGGAGCTGGCCGCGATCCTCGCAGAGGCAACCGGTTCGGTGGCGCTCTACATGCTCGTCGACGGGTTGCCCGGAGCGATGTGGGCGAGCTGGTGCGTCGCGCTTGCCGGTGGGTCCGGCCGGCCGGAGGTGCTCGCAGCGAGCGTGGGATCTCCCTCGCTCACGAACGTGGACACGCCGTGGCTCCCTCTCGAGCAGCCGCGGCGGTTCGATGCGGCGCCCTGGATGCCGCCGGCTTGGAAGATGGGCCGGATGGGTTACGCGGTGGCGGCCGCGCCTCTCGGGCGTCCCGAAGAGGCCGTCCTGATCGCGCGCAAGTACGGGCCGCGCTGGAGACCGTCGGAGCTGCGGCAGCTCGGCCTCCTCACGCGCATGGCGACCGCGGCGGGAGCGCGCACGATCGCGTAAGTCTTAGAGGTTCTGGATCAGGTGTCGCGCGGCGAAACGTCCGGAGACGAGGCAGCCTCCTAGGAAGGTTCCCTCCATCGAGCGGCGACCGTGAACGCCTCCTCCGCCGAAGCCTGCTACCTCACCTGCCGCGTAGAGACCGGGTAGGACGTCGCCGTCCGGCTTCAACACGCGACTGGATAGGTCGGTTTGGAGCCCGCCAAGGCTCTTGCGAGTCAGAACCCGGAGGCGGACCGCGATCAGTGGCTTGGATTTCTCGTCGGTGATCTTGGAGTTGCCCGCGATCCTCGTGATGCGTTCCACCCGGTAACGGCGCGCGGCTCCGATCGCGGCGAGCTGCGGATCCTTCAGGAAGCCGGAATCGATCTGCTGGTCGTAGGCCAGGATCTGACGAGAGAGTTTCGCTTCGTCCACCAGGTCCTCGCCCACCAGAGCGTTCATCTTGCGGACCATCTCCGGAAGGTCGTTCGCTTGGATGAAGTCAGGAAGGATCTTCATCATGGTCTGGATCGGAGGGATGGGCTCCTTCTTGAGCCGGCCGAGGAGCAACTTGAACGACTTCTCGGTGAGATCGGGGTTGTGCTCGGAGCCGGAGAGAGCGAACTCCTCGCTCACGATGCGCTTGTTCGCGACGAACCATGAGTGTCCGTAGCCGGTCTTGACGATGTGCTCGAACGCGCGAAGGGTGTCGTAGCCGGGGAAGAGCGGGGGAGGAAGGCGTTCGCCGGTGGCGTCGAACCACAGCGCCGACGGACCGTTAAGGATCCGCACCGCGTGCTTCGTCCAGAACGGAGCCTCGTGCGGGATGCCCTCGGGGTAGTTCCACATCCGCTCGATGTTCGTGATGTTCGCGCCCGCCTTCTCGGAGATCATGAGCATGCTGCCGTCGACATGATCGGGGACGCCTTGCATCATGTCGGCGGGGGGAGGGCCGAGTCTGTCCTCGGGCCAGAAGCGCCGCACGAGATCGTGATTGCCGCCGATGCCCCCCGCGGAAACGATGACCGCATCTGCGCGCGCCACGAACTCTTCGCCGGTCGTCTTGATGACGCCCGCGCAACCGTCGATCCGTCCCTCTGATGACGTGAGCTCCGTGACGCGGTGGTTGAAGCCGAACGTGGTGCGTCCGTTTTCTTGCCCGGCGCGCACTCGCCGGATGAACGGTGCGAGAAGGCCGGGTCCGGTGCCCCAAGTGATGTGGAAACGGGGAACGGAGCTTCCCGGCCCCCCCGCCGGATAGCCCCCGCGCTCGACCCACTGGATGGCGGGGAAGAAGCGGACGCCCTGCTCGTGCAGCCAAGGGCGGAGCTCGCCGGCTGCTTGATCGACGTATGCCTCCGCCCACTTCCGCGGCCAGTGGTCGTCATCGGAGAACTCCGCGGATGCGAACCAGTCGGCGAGGGCGAGAGCGTGAGAGTCCTTCACCCCCACCCTTTTCTGTTCCGGGGTGCCGACGAGGAACAGGCCTCCGAACGACCAGTGAGCCTGGCCTCCCAGGGACGACTCCGGCTCCTGATCGAGGATCAGCACCTTGCGACCGGCGTCGACCAGGTCGGCCGCGGCGACCAACCCGGCCAAGCCCGCGCCGACCACGATCACATCAGCTCGAAGCTCCATCGGAGTCCTCCCATCAGCGCGTTTCCGAAGACGAAGGATGCCATCTATGGCGCTTCAGCGAGTCAAGCGAATTGCGTAGGCGTTTCTGGCCCTTTCTGGGAGTCCCGTCCGGCGGCCCGTGGTTTCATCAGTCCATGCCCACTAGAAGCCGGACGGTGGCGACCGTCGCCGCCCTCTTCGCGGCCGCTCTATGGAGCGCGCCGTCGAGCGCGCAAGACACCGGGCCACCCCCTCAGATCTGCTCGGAGCCGGATCAATCGGTCACCCTGTTCGCGGAGGAGTTGGCGAACGGCGACATCGGATACGGGTTGACGCCGGATTCGGCCTCCGTTCCGGGCCCCACGCTCCAGATGACGGAGGGGGAATGCATCGCCGTCACCCTGGTGAATGATGCGAGCGATCGCGTCGGGATACATGCTCACGGAGTCGAGTACACGCCCGCGAGTGACGGCACACCTCTCAACGCGTCCTGCGTCCTTCCCGGACGTACCCGCACATACATGTTCGCCGCACACGTCCCGTTCACGAGGGAGGACGGAACGGTGGACTCCGGGAGCGCCGGTTACTGGCACTACCACGACCACTGCATGGGCACGGTGCATGGCACGGCAGGGATAAGAGCCGGCCTCTACGGCGCGTTGATCGTTCGACGCCAAGGCGATCTCGTTCCCGACCGCCCCCCCTTCGTCGTCGTGATGAACGGCATCTCGATCAACAACAGACAGGCACCGAAGACGCCCGTCTTCAAGGCCAACCTGGGCGAGCGGATCGAGTTCGTCGTCATCGGACACGGCGAGCTCTTCCACACTTTCCACCTGCATGCTCATCGCTGGGTTGACAACCGAACCGGTTACAC
>JAXDJL010000087.1:0-5132 GCA_034665685.1 Actinomycetota bacterium
TCGCCGTTGCGCGTGCACCCGCGCCCCAAGGTCGCCGTCATCGTTACGGGGGCCGAGCTGGTCGCGCCCGAGGCAGAGCCGGGCCCCGGACAGATCCGCGATTCCAACTCGCTTGCGTTGAGGTCGCTCGTCCTCGAGGCCGGTGGTGAACCCTTGACGTTCGACGCCGTTGCCGACGACCTCGCCTCGACCGAGGAAACCTTGAAGCGAGCCGCACAGAGTGCCGACCTGATCGTGTCCTCCGGCGGCGTTTCTGTGGGCCGCTACGACTTCGTCAAAGAGGCGGTCGAGCGGCTCGGGTCGATCGACTTCTGGCGCGTCGCGATGCAGCCGGGGAAGCCCGTCGTCTCGGGTGAGGTCGCGGGTACGCCGTTCCTGGGCCTCCCCGGCAACCCCGTGTCGATCCACGTCGGCTTCGAGCAGTTCGTGCGACCCGCGATCCGAAAGATGCGCGGGTGCCGCGATCTGGTGCGGCCGCTCATCCATGCCACGCTCTCGGAGACGATCAGCAAACGCGCGGGCCGCCTCCACTTCGTGCGGGTTCGGCTGACTCGAGAGGGGGACGGGTTCCTCGCGACGCCCACCGGCGCACAGGGTTCGCACGTTCAGTCGAGCCTCGTGGGCTGCGACGGCGTTGCGCGCTTCCCCAAAGATCTGGAGCAGATGGAAGCGGGAACCCGGGTCGAGGTAGAGGTGTGGAGGTTGCCCGGCGAACCGGAGTGAGCAGGGTGGAGTTACCGGCCGTGCTTCTTCGATGCCTTCGCGTGCCCCTTCTTACCGGGACGCCTGCAGTCCTTGCCCCTGTCCGGTTGAGGATCCCCCGCGGCGCAATGCGAGGCGTTTCCGGGAGGTCCTACGGTCACGCCCGGGTCGGCCGGGGTCGGGTGAGGCGTGGGGCCGGGTGACGGCTGGTGGTTCGGCCCAGGGCTTGGACCAGGTTCCGGCCCAGAGCCTGGTCCTGGGCTCGGTGTCGGCTGCGGCTGAGTGATGTGCCCGGGAGGGTTCTGCTGTTGAGGTGATGCAGTCGGAAGAGGCGTTGGGGTTGCCGGCACCGTGGTCGTTGTGTCTGGCGTGGCGGAGTTGGACTTCACCTTGACGTCCTTCTTTGTGATCCGCTTGCCCTTGACTTGCGTCCCACCGCTCGTTCCGCTTCCCGCGGGGGCCGCGGTCCCGTCCGACGACGCGAGTGCCGGGGGAGCCTGCTTCAGGGGAGGAAGCGTTGCCGCACCGGCCCCCACGATCACGGCGATCCCGACCGCGGCGGCGGCCGGAGCGTAGTCGCGGCCCATCCCCCTTACCCACTCGAGGAGTCGTGAGAGGGCCTTGAACGGGATGGCGAGGATGCCCAGGGACGCTATGGCCATCGGGATCCTCGGCAGCGCCGCGAGGAAAGCGTCGGTGACCTCGGGGTCGAACTGCGAACCGCGCTGGGAACGAACGATCTCGATCGCGCGCCGGCGCGACTCGGCCGAACGGTAGGGACGCTCCGACGTGATGGCGTCGAAAGCGTCGGCTACCGCGATGATGCGTGCGGCGAGCGGAATCTCCGTTTCCCTCAAGCCATCGGGATACCCCGCGCCGTCCCATCGCTCGTGGTGGTGTAGCACTCCCGCCAAGAGCTCCTGGTCCTGAAGTACCGAGACCATCTCCGCCCCGTACACCGAGTGTTGCTCCATCAGGGCCCGTTCTTCGGGGGTCAAGGAAGAGGTCTTCTGCATCACGGCAACCGGAACGTCGAGCTTGCCGACGTCGTGGAGCTGCGCCGCCCTCTTGAGCGTCTCGATCTGGTTGGGAGACAGGGCCATGGTCAGAGCGGTGCGATAAGCGTGGCGCGCGACCCGTCTCGAGTGCCCGTGCGTGTAGGGGTCGCTCGACTCGAGTGCTTTGGTGAGCTGCGTGAGCAGTTCAAGTCTGCGTCGGCGCGGGAGCTGCGGTGCGCCCAGGTTGTCGAGCAGGCCCAGCGCCGCGACCTTGTCGTAAAGCCTTCGTTCGACGTGCCGGCGACGCGCCCACGACCACACGAAGAGGTCGACCACCTGGATCCTGTGCCGCTCGAGGGTCTTGCGCCATATGACGCGTGCAAGGACGGATGCGGTGACTATCAGCGCGAAGCCGGCAGCCACGGCAACGAGAGTGGGCATGTGCGGCTTCAGCGCCATGAGGCGAAGGAGCAGGACGACGGGCAGCACGACCGCGAAGATCGTCACCAGGACGGAGTCGCGCAGAGACGGCTGCGGCAACTCGTACGCGGTGCGCTTGCTCAAAGGGGGATGTCCTCTGTCCGCTTTGTCCAGACTCTGTAAATGTATGGCAGTAAGGGTTCGCGATGAATACGTAATCCTGCTCACAGGGCCGTCATCGGTGAACTGGGTCGGATGTCGTCGCTCTTAGGAATCAGGTCAGGTGGGTGACCTCCAGGACAGTGGCGGCGCCATCACTCGTTCGGGGAGGCCCTCCATGTGGGACGCCATCTTCTCTGCGTAACCGCGCAACGCCTTCTGCACCTCTCCGAGCACCGGTTCGGCCCCCACGTCAGGTGGGGCGTCGCGACAGAAGCGATCGAGGAAGGCATCGAGCTCGTGGACCCGCTCGTGGATGAGGATCCATGCCTGGCGTGTGTGGGGCAGAACGAAACCGCTGCGGTAGAAGATCTCGAAGGACGGTCCGGCCGTCTTCCCCGGCGCCTCGGGACCGATCGGGAGCGCGGTGACGAGATACCCGAGGGGAGCGATGACCTTCGTCATCAACCCGACGGCGACGTCGGCCAGCGTTTGCAGTTGCCCGGCATCCTCGTGCCCGTGGGCGAAATAGCGCGCGATCGTCTGGAGCATGATCTCGTAAGCCACGTTGAACGCCTCGAGCAGGCGCGAGGTGAACGGTTCGGACACCGAGATGCCGGGATCGGTGTCGATGATGCGGCCCACGCACGCCGGCTCGACGGGCCGGGCAGGCTCGAACGCCGGTCGCTCGCGCTTCATCGTCAGGAACTCGCCGAGGATCACGAGAAGCCGCCCGTAATGCGCGTCCTTCCAATGGCCCCGCGGGCCCTCCCCCTGTTCGACGATCGTGCCGATGGCCTTGTGTGCGGAGGCAAGGTCGGTGACCGGGATGAGGTCGTCCCACCAAAATGCTGAAGCCGTCGCCTGCGCGTACTCGTCCCCGAGGAACACCCACTCCTCACCATGACGCTCGACGAGGTGCGCGAATCCGTCCTCGATCGATCGATAGAGATGGCCGACCGTCTGGAAGTGCTGGGGGCGCGGGATGATGTCTTCTTCCGACATCAGCGGCTCGGCCTCCTCCAATGACTCGAATCCCTCCGCGTCCTGGAGGTTGATCCCCTCCGGACGCTCGAGGAAGAGGAAGTGCCTCAACGCCTGCTCGCCGAAGGGGACGAAGGCGAGCTGCACTCCCGGCGGGTAGTAGCGGCCGCGCTGCGGCAGGTTCGGGCGGCCGAGTCGGGGCGCTGCGCCGATGGCCGTCAGGAGGTTGTTGACGAGGGCCAGGTGGAGCATCTCCTCCGTGGCGATCTCGAGGATCAACCTGCGCCACCTATCGACGGCCGCGAGCTGTCGCTCGTCCACGCCCTCCTCGGTCGACCGCTTCATGCTGAACGCCGCGTAGAGGTACTGACATGCGATCGCATGCTCCAGCTCGGCCGCTTCGTTCAGCATGTAGGTGAGAGCGTCGCGATGCTCGATGACGAGGGGTGGTTCGATGACCTTCTCCTGCTCTCGGGTTGAGTTGACGATAGCGAAACCACGAGGGGACAGCGTCGTCCCTCCGGTCCACACCGAGGAAGATCTGGAGGGGTCCCCGGCGTTTTTGACCAAAAGGGCGTAAGCGGGTATCCAAGTTGCTCCGTGACGGCCTAGCTACCGCCCGGCCCTCATGCTTGACTACCGCTATGGGAGCGCCTGTGATCGACGTTTCGTTGCAGGGCGTACGCAAGATCTTCGGTGAGTTCACCGCGGTCAACGGGATCGATCTGGACATCAACCAGGGGGAGTTCTTCTCGCTCCTGGGCCCGTCCGGTTCGGGCAAGACGACCTGTTTGAGGATGATCGCCGGTTTCGAGCAACCCACGGACGGGCGCGTGGTACTCGGGGGCCGGGACGTTTCGGGCATCCCCGCGAACGAGCGAGACGTGAACACCGTGTTCCAGGACTACGCCTTGTTCCCCCACATGACCGTTTTCGAGAACGTGGAATATGGCCTCAAGGTCAAGAAGGTCGGGAGGGAGGAGCGGCGCAACCGGGTGACCGAATCGCTGCGCACCGCCCAACTGGAGGACCTCGGGAAGCGCAAGCCCTCGCAGTTGTCGGGAGGCCAGCGACAACGCGTGGCACTGGCGAGGGCCCTCGTCAACGAGCCTCGCGTGCTTCTCCTGGACGAACCGCTGGGCGCGCTCGACCTGAAACTCCGGCAACAGATGCAACTCGAGCTGAAAGAGATCCAGGGCCGCGTCGGGCTCACCTTCATCTACGTGACGCACGATCAGGAAGAGGCGCTCACGATGAGCGATCGTCTCGCGGTGCTCAACGATGGCCGGGTGGAGCAGGTGGGATCGCCGGCGGATGTTTACGAACGTCCCGCGAACGCGTTCGTCGCGGGCTTCGTCGGTGTGTCCAACGTCGTGTCGGGCCCGCTCGCCGCCCGGTTGATGGGTTCCGAGGGGCGCTTCACCGTGAGGCCCGAGAAGATCCAGATGGTGGAGCCGGACGCATCGGTCGAGGACGGATGGTGCTCCGCGATGGGGCGGGTCGAGCAGGTCGTCTACGTGGGGTCCTACACCCGCTTCATCGTTGATCTCGACGAGGGCGGCCGGCTGGTCGTCGTTCAACAGAACTCGGCAGCATCGTCGACCGAGAGATCGGATGAGCGTGGGCGCGCTGTACTTCTCGTGTGGCCGCGAGAGGCGAACCGCATACTGCAGGACGAACCAGGCAAAGAGGCGAACGGGAGCCTCGGGAAGGAGCGAGATTGAGCAGGAGAGCGTGGGGTGCAGTGATCTTGAGTTTGGCGCTACTTGGAGCTGCGTGCGGTGACTCGGATGATGGTGGGACGGGCGGGACTGGTGGGACCGACTCTGCCTTGCCTACCGAGATCGGCGAGGGCGAAGGTGAGCTCAG
>JAXDJL010000088.1:0-5279 GCA_034665685.1 Actinomycetota bacterium
AGGTACGTAATCAGGAGTGCCCCGGCGGCCAGGGTTCCGACTATGACCACGACGCTTGTGGAGGTTATCGGCGGGATCAGGTTGCTTACTAACCCAACTCCCAGCAAGACCCCATACACGTACAGGTACACCCTGCGGCCGATACCGCAAAGAAGAAGAGCCGGAATAACGACGGCACCGATCACCAGCGGAGCCAGAAGGAAACCGTTTCGCTCAATGATGCCGTAGGCGGACACCGCTAGGTCGATGAGCCCGGAGACGGCCAAGAGCACTGTCGTTCGCATTGGGCTAAGTCGCCGTCCCCTCGCTCAGTACACGCGCATCCGAGTTCGGCCATCGGGGGCGTGGTCGGAGCATTGAGCATATGGACAGTCCACTCGGTCGAAGACTCTCGCTCCAACTGACAGATGTTCTTCCTTGAAGTAGGGCCGATCGAACGAGAACCGGACGACGACGGTGTGCCTATTAGGGCGACGAGCGACGTAGACGTCGTGGACATCGTTATTAATCGCGAATAGCGAGACGACAAACCTGAGGTTTCCGTCTCTGTATCGGAAGACCCCGAAAGCCTCATACGTCCCGCCCGACCACGTCCCGCCCCCTGGATATTCGCCGTGCTGAACGTCTTGGTCGTCACCATCGTCGAACCGCACTCCCATAGAGGTGTCCTTGGCAGCGCGTAGATAGCGAGCGTTCCAGTCACCGTAGGTCTCGATCCGGATGCGACCCTCACCGTTCCTAGTGCCGGTCACTCGGACATAACGGATGTCTAGCCGGCTAGCGGTGTCCTTCGGGTCTGAAGTTTCACTTGCGATGGCCGACGCGGACGAAAGAGCCATTACTAGACCCACCGCGGTGCCGAGCGTTGCCCTGGTCCTTGGCCCCATACAGGGATTATCGCTGGGTCCCGCCGAGAGAGTGAGACAGTTTTGGTGAGTCAACCGTTCAGTACCCCAAAAAGCCACCGACCAACTTGACTCACCCAGCGGGAATCCGCCAGTCCCGGCAGTTATCGGGCCGAGGCGGATTAATCATCTGGAAATCCTCTGGGTCTTCACCTGCCTCCGACACCATGTCCCTCATGAGGGCGCGCCACTCTTCGCAGGACAGGTTGACGGCGTCATGTGTTCGGAAGTAAAGGAACCCGCCCACAATGATGATCGAAGCGAGCAGAAGTGCCGCGGCGATCATCCACGCAGACCTACTCGGGCTGGTCCAGTTGTTCTCCACCGCAGAAGTCTAGGTCGGTGGCTAGCCCAGAACTGTTTGACACAGGCATGCGGACGCGGGCACTCCGGAGTCATCTTGCCCCTGGATACCGAACAGCGATAGCACCCAAGCCAAGAGGAACATCGCCCCTAGAAGTAGCCCGAGAGCGACCAGGCTTCGCAGAAGGACGACCAGGAACCGCTGAAAACGCTGGAGCGCGTTCACGTTCTAAGTTTCTCACCTGGCCGCGTAACGCGGCTGCTAAAGTTGAAGCATGACGAAGTGGTACTACAGCGGCGTCGTGGTGGATGCGGATAAGCCCCCCTTGTCAGGACGCGATCCCCTTGAGCCTGAGCCTCGTCCCCCAACACTCCGGCAGCGATTCCTGATGGCGGTCCTCTTTCTTTCGCTGGTCGGTCTCGCCTTCCTAGTGCCCCGCCTTCTGTAGGCGGAAAAACTAGCCCCAGCGCCGATCACCCAAATCAGCGTCAGTCCCGCTCAGCGGGCCTCACCGTGGATTGGGTTATCGATGCTCACCCGATGCGCCAGGGGCGGAGCGGTCATCGCGGTTCGGTACGCTTTCTTGATGAGGGTTAAGCAGCCTGCCCCTTGAAGGCCCGGCCGGGTCGCCCAATTCACGGATGAGCTCGCTGAGCGAGTCAGGATGTGAATTTGGTGCCTTTCGAAGGCTGGATCCGTCGTCGAGGGTTCCACGCGGGGGCTCGGAGTTACAAAAGTTGCTTAGGTACGGTCGCGTTACCTAAGAACCATTCTGCGGGAGGCCTGCCAGGAAGCCCGTGAGGGCTGCGTTCACGTCACCCATCTCCTCGATCATGAGGCCGTGGCCCGTCTCGAACATCCGCAGTTCGGCCCCCGGTATCGCGGCCGCGATCTCTTCGGAGGCGAAGCCGGGGACCATCATGTCCAGGCGGCCTCCGAACACCAAGGTGGGGCAATCAATCTTAGGTAGCTCGGACAAAGAGTCGTGTTTCTCGATCGCCTGGAGCTGGGCAACGAGGCCGTGCTCCGCCATCATGTCGGGACCGCCCGGAGCGTCCAGCGTCGCGACGAGCTGGTCGATCGCCTCGGCTCCCATCTCGAAGAACCTCGGCGTGAACATCCGGACGAGCGAAGCGTCGATCAATCCCTTCGGTCCTCCCGAGTCCAGGACCAAACGAGCGAGCACGGTCTGCCTCCGCATGAATTCGATGGGACGCGCCCACGTGATCCCGAGGATGAGCGCGGACACGCGGTCGGGATGGTCGAGAACGAGTCGTTGCGCGATCGCGCCGCCCATCGACACACCGAAGACGATCGTCTTTTCAATGTCGAGACTGTCGAGCAGGCGTACTGCATCGTTCGCCATCTCATCGATCGTCGTGACGAGTGCTCCGGTTGAGCGACCCGCGCCGCGATTGTCAAAGGTGATGAAGCTGTTGCGCTGAACGATCGGCGGGATCTGCGCGGCCCAGAAGCGCTGGTCGAGCCCGAACCCCATGATCCCGAGGACCGGTGGCCCGTCGCCGTGTCGCTCGTAATAGATCTGCGCGTCGTCCAGCTCGGCCATCGGCATACGGGCGATAGTACGTGAAGCCGACACCCCAGCCTTATCTCTGCCGGAGGCGTAGCATCGGATCATGCGCCGCAGCCTCGTGGTCTCCGGGATCTTCCTCCTGCTGGTGGTGTTCGTCTCCGGTCCTGCGAGTGCACAGGTGCGCGACCCCTTCGCTCCCGTTGTTACGGAAGGCGGTGTGGCGCCTCAACCGAACGCCCCAGGTGGGGTGGACCCGATACCGAACGGCGCTCCCTTCGATCCCGATAACGGCAACGACGGTCTGCCCAATACCGGCGGCAACGTAATGAGTTGGTGGGTCGTCGCCTACGGGCTCCTGGCAGCGGGAGCAACCTCGCTTCTCGTCGCCTGGTCGCGCCGCCCGATCTCTCTTCGCTAGGCACTACCGCTCGGAATCCGGGTCCGAAACGTCCTTTTGGCTTAGCGTTCCGGGGCGTGAGCAAGTGTGCCAAACCCGGCTGTGCCGGCTCCGCAACCAGCGTCCTCAGCTACGACTACTCCCAGCGAGTGGCCGTCCTCGATGACCCGGGACTCGGACCGATCTCCCCCCACGTCTACGCGCTCTGCTCTCCCTGCGCCGAGCGGTTGCAACCTCCGGTCGGCTGGACGCTCGAGGATGAGCGATCGGAACCGCCTCTCTTCCTCGACGACGCGCGCCACGGAGCATCTGTCGCAAGCGTGGAAGGGAACGAGCGCGCGGAGGAAGCCGTAAGCGCGGCGCGGCAGTTGTTCTTCGGCCAGAGCGCTTAAGCGGCGTCTCGATAAGCGATGACGATCGACAGGCAGCTCTTCGGAGAGCTCCGCAGGCTCGATCGTCACGACCTTCGCCGCGTTCTGATCTTCGCCCGCGGCCTCCTCATGTCGATGGGGGACGACGCGGCCGACGCGGCCGAATTACACGCTGGTGATCCCTCGGTGACGTACCGGTTGGAAACGGTGCGCTGCGGCAAGCCGAACTGCAAGACCTGCCCTCACGGCCCCTACTGGTACGCCTACTACAGGGAGGGCAAGAAGCTCCGTTCGCGCTACATAGGCCCCGAGCTCCCCGAAGACGTCAAACGCCAGATCTAGGCCTGGACTCAGACATAAGTCCTAGATGGGTCTTACGTCCTAGGGGTCCCCTTTTCACACGTTCGGGGGATTCCCTCAGGCGTGCCTTCCACCCAGAATCTTCTATGGGGCAGCACCTAAATGGGAGGCAGACATGGAGTGTCCGAAGTGCGGCGAAGGTTGCACGCAGATCGAGATCAACCTGAAGGAAGAAGACAGCATGCAGTTCTACTCCTGCCGTCGCTGTGAAGTGAAGTGGTGGGAGCACCAGGGCGGAACGATCGAGCTGGACGAGGTCCTCTACCTGACGGCCAATCAAGGCGCTTTCTAGATAATCCGGGCCGCGAGACGCGGCCATCGGGAGCACGGATGCCGGACCCACGGGTTCGGCATCGTCGCGTCCGGGTGTCCCTGGGGGTTCGCTCGGGTTGAGCGGAGATACGCAAAGCGCAGTGCGGGCGCCCGTGACACGTGCCGTCGTTTCGGCAACAGGTGCCAGTTGAGGGGGTCGTGCCGTCACGTTGCCCCAGGACCGAGATTGCTCTCAGCCGAGAGGCGGGTCGGTCTCGGCCACGAACGCCCGCACAACGCTCCCCCCGAGTATGGCTTGCAATGCTGAGGGGCGCTATAGCCCAGGGAGGCTATTTTTCGCGACTTTTGTGCCTTATGAACGATCGCCCCACTGCGGCATCCGGCCCGGTCGGAGGCTCGAGGCGGAGCCGGCCCCATCTGCGTCGGTAGGTGATGGCGAAGGCGAAGGTGAAGCCGGCCTTGTCGATCGACCGGCGCGACGCAGCGTTGTCCTCCTCGACGGCGATCCATGCCCGCTCGATGCCCTCTTCGTGGAGTGACTTCAGGATGTTCGCAAGAGCGTAGGGATAGATGCCTCGACCGCGCGCGTCGGCGCGCGTGAACGATTCGTAGATGTAGGCGTCATTCGGAGGAGGGACGAGGTAGGCGCGGATCTCTCGAGCCCACGATCCTTCGGTGGTTACCCAGCTGGCGTGGACGAAGCGTCCCTCGGACTCGACCAGAAAACAACGCGTACCGCGGGTGAGCCGCGAGCGGAACGTAGACGGCGAGTCGGTGCCGATGTCCCGGGCGTAACGATCGGCATCCTCTGGGTGCGCCCATCTGTGCGTCAGTCCTTCGATGTCCAACCCGTCGTGCTGGGTGGATCGCACCAAGAAGAGGAGCGTGTCGCCCGAGTCGATCTCCTCGCGCACCCGGTCCTTGAGGAGGTGACCGACCTCCCCCCAACCGCGCGTCTTCACGCGGGTAACGAGTTTCGGAAGCCCCCGGATTGCTCTCATGCGCGCGAACATACGTCGCCGAAGCTGGGTTGGGAGAGGCTGATTACCTGCGCTGGGCCCGGATCCGCGCCTTGCGCTCGATCTCGGTGAGGCCCCCCCAGATGCCGTACGGCTCTCGCATCGTCAGCGCGTAG
>JAXDJL010000089.1:0-4108 GCA_034665685.1 Actinomycetota bacterium
GCGTCCGAAAGGGCGGCGACCACGCGCGGGTCGGCGAACCCTGCCGGCGCATCCTTCGGCACCTGCGCGCGCATGGCTTGGGCGGCGGCGGTGAGCTGCTTCCTCTGGCGCGTGGGGACGGAGGGAAGGCTCTGCTCGATCAGCCGTGCGCCCTCTTCGAGCTCGAGCTCGATCGGGTCGCCCACCTCCACCTTCTTGATGAACTGACGTCGCCACGTGCCGAAGCGATCCGTCCACGATTCGATCGCGTAGCTCCAGCGGCCGATCTGATCCGGGTAGAAGGCTCCGACCCAGCGGTCGTTCTCGATCAGCGCCATCGGGGTCGACGACCACTTGGTCTCGCCGGGCCCGCGATACCGGATCGCCGCCTGCAGCAGATCCGGCCCGTCGCGGAAGATGTCGGCGGACACCTCGACCCGGTCTCCCACCACTGCCTTCGCGCGGAACTGCCCCCCATCCACGCTGGGACGGATGGCCTCGATGGCTATCTCAGGTGCCTTCAGATGTGTTTTCACGTGACCTCCCAGGCTAACGCCCTTCGTCCTGCCTACCCACAAAGGCCGCGAAAAGCACGCCCTTAGATAAGTTGCCACCGGGGACAACGTGCGTCAGAGTCTTAGCCGTGAAAGCGCTACGAAGCTTCGCCGTCCGCGCCGCTCTCCCCGAGCCGCTGCAAGTGCTCGAGACCCTTGCGCTCAATCTCAGGTGGAGTTGGGACACCCGCACCATCGATCTCTTCCGCTGGGTGGACGGTGAGGCGTGGGAACAGGCGGGCCACGATCCGATGCGCATGCTCGGTCTCGTCTCCAAGGAGCGTTACGAGGAGCTCCTCGAGGACGGACCGTTCATGAGCTTCCTCGCAAGCGTTGCAGAGGACCTCGACAGGTATCTCGAGGAGCCGCGCTGGTACCAAGCGCGCGAGTCGAACGGTTCGATCACCGCTATCGCCTACTTCTCTCCGGAGTTCGGGGTGAGCGAGGCGATCCCGATCTACTCGGGCGGTCTCGGAGTGCTCGCGGGAGATCACCTGAAGGCGGCGTCCGATCTCGGCGTGCCGCTCGTTGCGGTCGGTCTCTTGTATCGAGAGGGCTACTTCAGGCAGCACCTCAACGCAGACGGGTGGCAGCAGGAGCGCTACCCGGCCCTCGATCCACACGCGATGCCGTTGACGCTCCTGCGCGATCCGAATGGGGAGCCGCTGCAGATCGACGTCGATCTCGGGATCAATTGCGCCGCGCAGATCTGGCTCGCGCAGGTAGGTCGCGTCCCATTGCTGCTCCTCGACTGCGACGTCGAAGCGAACGCACCTGAGGAGCGCGCGGTGACGAATCGTCTCTACGGAGGAGGGTCCGAGCATCGCCTCCGGCAGGAGATCGTCCTCGGGATCGGCGGCGTGCGCGCTCTTGACGCGGCTGGGTACACGGCGGACGTTTTCCACTCGAACGAGGGTCACGCTGGCTTCATGGGCCTCGAGCGGATCCGCCGGCTCATGGCCCAGGACGGGCTCAGTTTCCCCGAAGCGGTGGAGGCGGTGCGGGCCGGCACGGTGTTCACGACCCACACGCCGGTGCCGGCCGGGATCGACGTTTACGAACCCGAGTTGATGGAGCGGTACTTCAAGAACTTCGCGGCCGAATGCGGCCTCACGTTCGAAGAGCTCGTCGCCGTAGGTCAGGCGGAGGAGGATCCGGAGGCCGGCTTCAACATGGCGGTGATGGGCTTCCGTCTCGCCTCGCGCTCGAACGGTGTCAGCAAGCTTCACGGGCACGTGTCCCGAGCGATCTTCGCTCCTCTGTGGGCGGCCGTTCCCCAGGACGAGGTGCCGATCGGATCCATCACCAACGGCGTGCACCTCCCGACCTGGCTGGGTACGGAGATGGCGGAGGTGCTGGACCGGCGCTTCCCTCCGGAATGGGCGGAGTCGGGTTCGGGTCGCTGGGACCGCGTTCAGCAGATCCCGGACGCCGAGTTGTGGCGGGCGCGCGAACGGGCCAGAGAGCGACTCGTCTATTTCGTGCGAGCTCGGATGCGCGAGCAGTTGCTGGCTCATGGCGTAAGCGAGTCCGAAGCGTCATGGGCCGACGACGTCTTCGATCCCGGGTTGCTGACGATCGGATTCGCGCGCCGCTTCGCTCCGTACAAACGTGGCACCTTGCTGCTGACCGACATCGAGCGACTCAAGCGGCTGCTGCTGTCGGGCGACAGGCCGATCCAGGTCGTTCTCGCTGGGAAGGCGCATCCGCTCGACGATCCCGGCAAGGAGCTGATCCGCCAACTCGTGCACTTCGCCGCGGACCCCGAGGTGCGCGGTCGCTTCGCGTTCATCGAGGACTACGACATAGAGGTCGCGCGCGTTCTGACCGCCGGCGCCGACGTGTGGCTCAACACTCCCCGGCGTCCGATGGAGGCATCCGGCACGAGCGGCATGAAGGCGGCCCTGAACGGGGTCATCAACGTGTCGATCCTCGACGGGTGGTGGGACGAGAGCTACGACGGTCAGAACGGATGGACGATCGGCACGGTGGACACGTTCACAGACTTCGCGCATCAGGACCAGGTCGAGGCCAGCGCCCTCTACGACCTCTTGGAGCGCGACGTGGTTCCGCGTTTCTACGATCGTCCTGAGGGACCGGTGCCGCGGCGGTGGATCGAGCGAATGAAGTCGTCGATCGAGACGCTCGGTCCCTTCGTCACCGCGGATCGCATGGTGCGCGACTACGTGACCGAGCTCTACGAACCCGCCGCTGCCCAAGGCCGATCGCTGGCGGCGAACGGTTTCAAGCCCACGCGCGAGCTCGCCGCCTGGAAGGAGCGGGTTCGCTCCGCGTGGTCGGAGGTCAAGGTCCTGGGCGTCGAGGGAGCGATCGCTCCCGCCGAGATGGGGGAGTCGCGCACGGTGTCCGCGACCATCCGCACGGGGGAGCTATCGCCGGAGGACATCCTCGTGCAGCTCGCACACGGTGCGGTCGGCGCGAACGGCGAGCTGACGAATCCCAGCCTGGGCGAGATGAAGGTGGGGCACTGTGCGGACGGAACCTGCACCTACGAGGGAACCTTCGACGCCACGAAGCCGGGCCTCTACGGGTTCGCGGTGCGCGTCCTACCGGCCCACTCCGCGCTCGAGAACGCGATGGCGCTGGGCTTGGTCGCCTGGGCCTAGCCCCCGGTTTTCTGCGCGACGCAGTGTGTCAGATCCCCGAAACCGACCTTGTCTGACATCGCAGGGCGCTTTTGTCAGACAACCTCGAGTTTTCGAAAGTCATGTGCCGCCTGTTGGGCTCGCGTGCTGACGGGCCGTTAGAGGTCGACCACTAACGCCGGGGACGAGGGGTTGGCCTTCATGCGGGACGGGACGCCTAGAGGGAGCGTCATCATCGGGTCGGTGTGCCCGCAGTCGATGTTCGCCAGGACTGGGATCCCCGACGCGGCGGTGCGCTCCTCCACCACGCGCCACAGCGTCTCGGCGTCTTCGTCTGAATAGCCCATGGGCCTTCCGAACAGCAATCCGGTGCACTTCTCGAACACGCCGAGTTGCTCGAGGTCGGTGAGGTACGCGTCCACGTGCTCCGGCGACGGCGCTTCCTCCGACATCTCGAGGAAATAGATCGCTCCGTCCGGATCGATCCACGCAGGCGATCCTTTGAGGTGCCAGCAGATCGTCTCGAGGCATCCGCCGATGATCGGACCTTCGGCCGTTCCCTCGCGCAAGACACGCCAGCCCGACGACGGCGTCAGGGTGCGAGCGCGCGTGAGGTCGAGCTGTTGGTCGAAGTCGAGGATCTCCTCGGTCCACTCCGATGCGGGCTCGAAGCGGAGCGGCTCTGTCCGGAACCACGCGGCGCGCAGCCAGCGATCCGTATAGGGCAGCACCTTCGGATACTCCGCAAGAGCGAGGGTCAACGCGGGCCCGTAGAAGGTCGCCAGTCCCGAGTGCTTGAGGAACGCCCAGTGCAGGACGGTCATGTCGGAGTAGCCCTGCCACACCTTGGGGTTGGCTCGGATCAGGTCGAAGTCGAGCAGCGGCAACAGTTGATTCGAGTGGTTCCCCCCGATGCCGGCAACGACGACCGACACGGAGTCGTCGGCGAACGCTTCATGGAGATCGTCT
>JAXDJL010000090.1:0-4062 GCA_034665685.1 Actinomycetota bacterium
GGATCCCGGGTTGAGCGTCCAGCGCTGGTTCTTATTGAAGCGGATGTCCGACTCGACGAGCTTGTCCTGGCCGTCCTTAAGCACGTACCAGGAGCAGGTTCTTCCTGCGACCGGAAGGGTGCTGAAGTCAACGACGTTCTTGCCGTTCGGGCTGAGGCAGTTGCCGTCGCCGTCGAGGTTCGCCTTGTTCCTGGTGCGGCCGACGAACTCGGTTGCGATCGACACACCCGTCTTGCTGATGCGGCAGGTATTGAGAACGTTCACGACGTTGGAGAGACCGCTCTTGATCGCCTTCATGGCCGCGCGCTTGCTCAGTGAAGTCGGGATGGAGCGCTTGCGGATCCGCCACCGGTAGGTGCTGGTTTCCTTGAACCCCGCGAGGACCTTCGAGTCGTCGGAGCAAGGAGGAGGACAGCCGGAACAGGGTTCCGAGCTCGCGGAGCTGCTGGATGACCCGGCGGATGTCCGCCGCGATGTCCGAAGTGGTGCCTCGTTGTTGTCGGCAGACTCGTCTCCCACCTCCAGCAGGTGGACAGTGCCGTCGAGATCGACGTTGATGTAGAACTGCTGGCCGGCGCCATCTCCTGTGTGGCCCTCCACGAAGACGCCAAACTTCGGCTCCGGGATCAGAGCGCCGATCCCGTTGTCCGTGATGATCGTGTTCGTTTCGATCGCGCCGGGGGGGATGTTGCCGTCGGGGAAGAGCGCGATCAGGTCATCAGCGTTCACGACGTCCGGAGGAGGTGGAAGCGGAAGGGTAGTGCTCGTCGTCGTCAAGCAGATGGGGTTCTGCGGATCCTGCAGGCAGATCGCTGGGAGCGTCGTGCTCACCGGGACCGTCGTTAGACAGATTGGGTTCTGCGGATCCTGCAGACAGATCGGGGGCAGCGTCGTCGAGATCGGGACGGTGAGTGTGGTCGGGAGAGTGAGCGTGGTCGGCAGCGTCAGTGTCGTGGGGAGGGTCAGCGTGGTCGGGAGAGTCAGCGTCGTGGGAAGAGTGAGTGAGGTCGGGATCGTCGGGATCGTCACCCGCTGGGAGCCGCCGCCGTCGGAGTCGTTTCTGTGTGCGGGGCTGGGCGCCTGGAGCAGCAGGATCGCGATGAGAGGAGCGAGCTTCAAGAGGATCTTCACGCGGGCCTGCCCCTTTCGGTCCTAGCCAACGCTAGGGGAAGGTATGTCCGGATTCCATAGGCAGGCGTGACTAATAGATGTAGTCACAAGGGGCGAGACGAGACCTCACCCGGCGAGAGAACTCCGTGGGTCAGTAGAGCTTTCTAAGGCCGTTGATGTCGCCCTTACCCAGCGTGCGGGGGCCGGTGGAACAGAGGGGCAGGTACTCCGTCATCGTCAGGGTCTTGTGCGCTGAAGAGACGTGGGCGAGTCCGAAGGCATGACCGAACTCATGCGTTGCCGTCCCGGCGAGGTCGAGGGCTCGTGCGCAGCCCCCACTGGGCTTCAGGGTCCACTTCTGTGTCTTGCTGAAACGGATGTCGGCCTCGACCAACGTGTCCATGCCGTCCTGCAGCGTGTACCAGGAGCATGTGCGTCCGGCTACGGGCAGGCTGCTGAAGTCCACGACGTTCTTTCCGTTGGGGCTCAGGCAGTTCCCGCTCGCGTCCAGGTTGGCCTTGTTGAGCGTCTTTCCCTTGTAGACGGTGTCGAGCGAAACGCCGCTCCTGTCGAGGCTGCAGCGCGTCGTGACGTTCTCGACGTTGGTAGCACCCGCTTTGATGGCGTTCATCACGCCCGTCTTGTTCGAGATCGGGATCGACCTCTTTCGGAGCTTCCAGGCCAAGGGCTTCCTCACCTTGAAGCCGGCGTAGGTCTTCGCGTCATCCGAGCAGGAGGGGTCACCCGACGAGGAGCTCGAGCTGGTGTGGGCGTCCGAATCTGTCGCCCGAGCGGAAGCGCGCGGCACCACATTGTCGGCGGACTCGTCGCCGACATCCTTCAGATGGATCGTGCCGTCGGTGAGCACGTTGATGAAGAGCTGCTGGCCGACACCGGTCATGTCGTGGCCCTCGGCAAAGACGCCCGTATCCGGCGTGGGGAGCAGGGCGCCCACCCCGTTGTCCGTGATGATCGTGTTCGCGTTGAGCACGCCCGTGGGGATGTCACCTTCTCCATCTGCCAGAGCGGGAAATTGAGTAATGAGCTCCGCGATGGTGACGACTGCAGGTGGACAGAGTGGGTCCGCTGGATTCTCTAGACATATCGGTGGAAGGGTCGTCGTAACCGGGGGCAACGTCGTCGTCGGAAGGGTAGTGACCGGCAGCGTCGTGGGCGGGATCGTGACAGTCGTCGAGACGTCTATGCACTCCTGAAGCGCGGGATTTTCCACGCAGATCGGGTCGCACAGTCCCAAGTCGAGATTCTCCGGATTGCAAGGAACGCACAATTCTGGATTGACGTTGCAATCGATGAGCGACGCCCCGGAGCTGTCAGTTCGGTGAGCGCTGCTCGGCATCTGCAGCAGGGACATGACAAGCACCACGAGCATAGTGATCTTGAGCAGCGTCTTCACGCGGGCCTACCCCTTTCGGTCCGATCAAACGCTATGGGAAGGTATGTCCAGAATCCATAGCGAACCGGGACTAATCGCATAGTCATGTAGGTCCCCCATGCACTAGTCCTATTTCCTTCTTTTGGGTGGGCCGCCGCCAGATCCTGAAGGCAGACGCGGACGCGAGAAGCCAGGCCCCCCCGAGCGCGTAGCCGCCGAGGACATCCGTTATGTAGTGAACCCCCAGCGCGAGCCGGGTGAACCCGATCAGGAGAGCCAAACTCCCAGCCGCGGCGATGACGGCCCAGCGCAGGCGCTTCCGCACCGAGGGAAGGAACACGATCAACAGCGCTCCGTAACCGACGACCGCCGCCATGGAATGTCCCGACGGGAAGCTCTGTCCGTGGGCCGTGGCGACAGGGTCGACGAGGGACGGGCGGGGCCGATCCACGAGAACCTTCACCACGCTGTTGATCGCCGCGCCGAGCCAGGTCGTGCCGCCTAGAAACAGCGCCGCCTTGGTCTCTCCCCTCCGGAGCAGGAGAACGACGAGGGGCACGATCAGGCAGTAGAACCAAAGAGACGAACCGAAGAAGGTGATCACCTTGAGGACGTTCACGACGAGCGGGGAATCGCGCACGTAGTCGTGCAGTTCACCTGCCGCCGCTG
Organism: Actinomycetota bacterium; assembly: GCA_034665685.1. GTDB lineage: Bacteria > Actinomycetota > CADDZG01 > CADDZG01 > WHSQ01 > JAUJNU01. The sequence goes on from JAXDJL010000090.1 coordinate 3,173, forward strand.
TGTCGACGCGCGTGAGAGGTCCCGACACGGTCACCTCTCGCAGAAGGATGCCGAAGGGCACCGCCACGACCAGAAGGGCCGCTACGAGAAGGGTTAGTCGCAAACCTAAGCGAGCGTCTGGGTCGAAGCGCGCCCTCATGTAGTTCCGCCACATCTCTTCCACCCCTCAGCGCCCGCAGCCGCGGAAGTTACTCGCGATGACCGTCTTCGTCCTCCTCCTCTTCGAGCGGAACGTAGACGGCGAGAGGTGACGAGTGCTTCTGCACGACGAACTCCTCGGACCCCTCGAATGACTCGCCGTCGCGCGCCAGCCGCAGAGGACCCTCGAGGGACTTCACGCGCAGCTCCCGAGCGAGGTACTGCTTGTAGACGCGCGAGCTGCTGAGCTTTCCGCTAAGGACCGAGGCGATCAGTCGGAGGCGCGCCCAGGGATCGGATCCGTTGACCAATCGCACGTCCAGCCGTCCATCGTCGAGCCGTTCTCGCCACGAGGGTGCGAAACCGCTGGGGTGGTACTGACAGTTGCCGATGAAGGCGAGCCACACGAGCATCCGCTCCCCATCGATCTCGACGTCGACCGGCTTCGAATCCCGAAGGACCCGAACGAGCGCCACCAAGACGGCGGGCCACTTCCCGATGCGCCCTTCGAGCTTCTTGCGCGCGTCGACGAGCTCGACGTAGCTGCCGAAGCTGGCGGTGTTCAAGAACACGAGCCCGTCGATCGTGGAGGCATCCATCGCGATCGTGTGCCCCTCCTTGAGCGCGGTTACTGCGTCCTCCAGGGAGCCGATATTCAGGTCGCGCGCGAGGTGATTGAGCGTGCCACCCGGCACCACCAACAGGGGTTTGCTTGCGTCGACCGCCACCTGAGCCGCGGTGTTGATGGATCC
>JAXDJL010000091.1:0-5020 GCA_034665685.1 Actinomycetota bacterium
GCGTTCGACCTCTACATCCTGATGAAGACGTTCGGCGCGATCATCGCTCGCAAGGGCGCGTATTAGCCGGGTCGACGACGTGACCCTATCGACCAGACCTCCGCGTCACGTCATCCTTGGACAACCCGTAGACGCCGTCGGCAAGGACCAGGCCGCGCGGATGGTCGTCGACCGCGCTCTGGGCGAAGATCCTGGCGCCTACGTGTGCCTAACGAACGTCCACACCACGGTCGAGTCGCAGGGTTCCGCAGCACTGCGCGCGGCGGCCGCGAACGCGTTCCTGTCGGTCCCCGACGGGATGCCGCTCGTGTGGATACTCCGGCGCCGCGGTCACCCGACCACCGAGAAGGTCACCGGCATCGAATTCGCTCCGATGGTCGCCGAGGCGGGGCTCGACCAAGAGGTGCGGCACTTCTTCTTCGGTGGAGCGGACGGAGTTGCGGAAAAGGCAGCGGCCGGGCTCACCCGCATGGTGCCCGGCACGAAGGTCGTGGGAACCATCACTCCTCCCTTCTCCGACCGGGGTGATTGGTCTATCGAGGAACTGCAGGCGGAGGTCGAGCGCACGCGCGCCCAGGTGTTGTGGGTGGGGCTCGGCGCACCGCGGCAGGAGATCTGGATGTCGCAAGTGGCCGGCCGGCTCAACGTCCCGGTGATGGTCGGGGTGGGAGCGGCCTTCGACTTCCTCGCCGGCACGAAGAAAGCGGCGCCGAAGATCCTGAGACACGTCGGGCTCGAGTGGGCGTTCCGGCTGCTCTCCGAACCGCGCAGACTGTGGCGTCGCTACCTCGGTGGCAACGCATATTTCGTGTACCTCCTCGCACGCTCCGCCATGGCTCGTAACCCCCCCGCTAGGTGATGATTGGTCCCATGAGCTCGCGGGGAGACGACTGATGCACATCGTTCGCTATTACCCGCGCGCGGTGACCGGAGACGGCGGGATGAGCGGCTCGGTGCGGAGATGGTCCGAAAGCGTCGCCGGCCTCGGGGCGCGGGTGACCATCGCCCACGACGCCGGTGAGCCCCCACCACAAGATGCACAGAACGGCGTGCGCTGGGTGCCGGTGAAGAACATCGGGAAGGATCGAACGAGGTACCCCCGCGATCTGGATCGCGTCGTTCAGGATGCCGACCTACTCGTGCTTCATTCGGGATGGACGCTGCACAACACCCGCGCGGCAAGCGTCGCTCGAGCGAAAGGCGTTCCGTACATGCTGGAGCCGCGCGGCGCCTACGACCCGCACATCGTCCGCCGCCATTCACTCGCCAAGCGTGTCTGGTGGAAAGCGTTCGAGCAAGAGATGGTCCACAGCGCGCGCGCGATCCACATGTTTTTCGAAGAGGAACGTCCGCACCTCGAGGCTCTCGGCTACAACGGGGACCACGTCATCGCTTCCAACGGGATCGACGCGCCACCGGAACCGACTTGGGACGGGGGCAGCGGCGGATACGTCCTGTGGCTCGGGCGGTTCGATCCGGAGCACAAGGGATTGGATCTTCTGGTGGATGCCGCCGCGAGGTTGTCATCAGAATGCCCTCGCATCCTTCTGCACGGCCCCGACTGGCACCGGGGCAAAGCTGAGGTTCAGCGCAGGATCGAGCGAGCCGGAGTCGCGAACTGCATCGCCGTGCGAGATCCGGTGTACGGAGATGCCAAGCGCAAGCTGCTCGCACGCGCACGCGGTTTCGTCTACCCGTCACGGTGGGAGGCGTGCAGCAACTCCGTCCTCGAAGCGGTCTCCCTCGGTGTTCCAACACTGACGACTAACAACCCGCTCGGTAAGTGGCTGGCTCGCCGCGGCGCTGCGTACGCGGTCGACGCTTCGGTCGACGCACTCGCCGCGGGGCTGAGAGAATTGTCGCCCGGGCCGGACGCGGCCCTCGTAGGCAAGAGGGGAGCCGAAGCCGTGCGCGAGGAACTGTCGTGGGACGCGGTCGCACGAACCTGGTTCGAGCAAGTGCAGGAGCTGGTGTGAGCGTCGCGACGCCCGATCGTTCCACCCTCTGGTTACCGCTCCTTCGGCGACTCACGGAGCTGAGCTCGGACTGGACCGTGTGGAAGAACATCGACTCGGCATTCACGGGTGGAGGCGACGTGGACACCGTCGCGCCGGGCGAGGACTGGCCCCTGATCCAGAACGAATTCCACACCTGGGCGAAGGGGAACGGCCTCGGTCCCGTCGTCCCGTGCCCCCACGCGCCGTTCCTGCTCCACCTCGTGGCGCTCGACCCGAGGGCGCCGAACGACACATTCTTCGAGCTCGACATCAACCGTCGCAAGGTGTTCCTCGGATCGACGCTGTTCGTCCCCGCCGACCTCAGGCCCCTGGCCGGCGTCTACGAGCAGGGGTTCCGACGCCTGAGGCCCGGTGCCGAGGGCCTCTTGAAGCTGGTGCAGAACGGCACGAAGAGGGGCGGCCGCATCGACCCGGACGGCTTGCGGCTCAAGAACATCCCGCAGCTGCTATCCGAGGACTGGGAGGGCGTTCAGCTGACGGCGCGCTTGTTCAAGGGGGCCGAGAACGCAGCGCTCAGGGCCGCGCGCAGCGTCATCGACGGCGGTTGGGATCGAAAGGCGAGCATGAAGATCGAAGCCTTGTCCCTCGCGAGAGCGATAAAGGAACCCGGCTCGGTCGCCGCTCGGCTGCGCTTCCGCGTCAACAAGAGGAAGTGCCCCGTGTTGCGGGCGGTCTTCGAATCGAAGCGACACGTGGATCCGGGTCCCTGGCTCGAGGAGGTCGCCAAGACACACGAGGTCCTGTCGTAGCCCGGGGCGCCGTCATCGTCGTCGCGGGGCCCGATGGCGCCGGCAAGTCGACGTTGTGCGACGCGCTGATCGCCGAGTTGCCGGCCTCCACCAAGGTCATGCGCGTCCATCACCGTCCCGGCGTGCTCCCGGTGCGCGGTGGAGCGAGCGGCTCTACCGATCCACGGGCTTCAACGCCTTACCCGCGCGTCCTGTCGGCGTTGAAGACGTGGTTCCTCTTCGTCGACTACCGCTTGGGGTGGACGTCGCGCATCAAGGGGGCCGCGAAGCGAGGTGAGCTCGTCTTGATCGAGCGCGGATGGTGGGACCTCGTCGTGGATCCGGAACGCTACCGATTGCAGCCCTCCGGCCTAGCGCGCGCTCTCGGTCGGTGGCTTCCGCGTCCCGATGCGACGGTCGTGCTCGAGGCCCCCCCGGAGGTCATGAGCGGGCGCAAAGACGAGTTGCCCCCGAAAGAGATCGCGCGGCAGTCGCTCGCGTGGCGCGAGGTGCCCTCCGGAGCGCGGCCCCACTATGTCGACGCGACCCGGCCCCCGCGGGACATCGCGCGCGAGGTCTTGCAGCGGCTCGCCGGCGCGGGATCGGCGAGGGAGCAACGCTGGTTGAACCTGCCCACGAGGCGAAGCGCGCGCTGGTACGTCCCAACCGATACCAAGACAGCCGCGGCCGCCGGCTTCGCGATACATCAACCGATGTCGGTGAAAGCTCTCGTTGGATGGAAGTTGACTAAGAGCGCGACGCGCCTCGGTCTCTCACGCATCGCGCCGAAGGGTGATCCTCCACCTCGAGCCGTCACCGACCTCGTTAGGCATAAGGTGCCCGCCGCGCGACATCTCGCCGTGGCCCGAGCGCACGACCGGTCGCGCTACGTCTGTCTCGCGATCGACGATGCCGGTTCGGCCGTGGCGCTCGCCAAGGTCGACGTCGAAGAAGATGCCGGAGGAAGCCTGCAGCACGAGGCCGATGCGCTCGGCAAGCTGGGTGGGGGCGTTACGGCTCCGCTCCTCGCCCCCACACTCATCGATAGCGAGCCGTCCCTGTTGCTGTTCGAACCGATCCTCTGGCGTGCTCGACTCCGTCCATGGCACCTGCCCGCGGACGTGGCTGCTGCGCTCGGCCGCTTCTACGCGCCGGCCGGGGACGGTCCCGACCGCGGAGCGACGCACGGCGACTTCGCTCCCTGGAACCTCCTGCGAACCGGCAAGGGATGGGTCCTCATCGATTGGGAGGAGGCGTCCGAGGACGGGCCCGCGTTCTTCGACCTGTGGCACTACCTCGTGCAGTCGCACGTGCTCCTTGGGCGTCCGAACACGGCCGAGTTGGCCCGCGGGATGGCGGGGGCCGGGTGGGTGAGCGAGGCGGTTAACGCTTACACGCAGGCGGCCGGGCTCGAGCGCGATGACGCGGTCCGGTCCCTCGTTCATTACTTGTCCGTGAGTCGTGACAACCTTGACCCCAACGTTCGTCATGCAGACAAGGCCTTGCGGGCGCGCCTCGCCCTCCTCGATCGAGTAAAGGACCTGTAGATCGTGAGCACCGTGCAAGCTCGCGTCACACCGAGATGGCCCGTCATCGCGGTCATCGCCCTGATGGGCCTGATGTCCGGCGTCGCGATCGGCCTCGGGGGCAAGTGGGTCGCGGCCGGGGTGGTCATCGCGGCTGCACCTTTCGCGCTGCTGCCGGTCTTGACCTTCGAGCGCAAGAAGGCGCGCGGCGGCTACCTCAGCCTCGAGATCCCTGTCTTCCTCATCTGCTTCGCCGAGCTCGTGTGGAGAGCGCGCAACGCGCAGGCGCTCGAAACGAACCCGTTGGACGCAGCCGGATTGTTCAAACTCGCGTGCGTGAGCCTTGCGGCCGCACTCGCGCTTATCACCTTGCTTTCGCCGCGCACCTTGAACCCATCGACCGACAGGGAAGGCTTGCTCCGCAGTAGTCCCTTCCGCCTGTACGTCCTCTACGTGATCGTCGTACTCATCGGAGCACCGCTGTCGGTCCTACCGTTGATCACCGCCTACCGCGGATTCGAGTTGGTCGCCGGTGTTCTCGTGGTCGCGTCCGCTTGCTACGCGCTCGGACGCGAGGCGATCCCGCGCTTGGAGAGTGTCCTCTACTGGTTCATCGTTGGGCTTCTCGGAGTCATCTGGGTGGAGGTCATCGCGATGCCGGGACTGGCGTTGCTCCACCCGTCCGGCCCGATACCTATCCAGATCCAAGGCGTTCTTCCGAACGTCCCGTCGAACACCGTCGGCACTT
>JAXDJL010000092.1:0-4846 GCA_034665685.1 Actinomycetota bacterium
CGGGGAACCTCACTCGCCCTTGCTCATCCAGCTCGGCGAGCAGCGCGTCCTTGTCCGCGCTGAGCGTTGCGATCGCCCGGATAGGGCCCTGAGCCAGCTTCTTGTAGCGGATCTCGGCCCCCTCGGCCAGCGGCATGATCGTTCCCATCCGTTCGGCGAAGGCAGCGAGGAACGCGCCTCCCGAGGCCGCCTCACCCGCAGCGAACATCCCCGCCGCGTGCTGGGAACCAACGTGGTTGAGGAGGCGTGGCTCGGACGGGAGCTCGGCAACCCCACTGGCCGCGTCGATCTCCAGATACTTGATGCCGAGGTGGTTGTTGAAGGGGATGGCCTGCTGGAGGCCTTCCATCAGAGCTGCGTAGTCGGTCTCCACATGTCACCTTCCGGTCGGGGCGAGCGGCAAAGAGTCTAGTGCCGGGTCGCGGCCGGACCGGCGCGTCAGTGGAAGTTCTCGCACCCCTGGTAGGTCTCGCCCGACCCACAGCTATCCGCGCCCTTTCCTCCGACCAGGACGTCCTCCCCGTCGCCGCCCGTCAGCTTGTCCTTGCCGTGCTCGCCGCCGAGCGTGTCGTTGCCGCCTCCCCCTCGGATCACGTCGCTGCCGAAAAGGCCATCGATCCGATTGTCGGATCCGTCCCCGATCAGATGATCGTCTCCGTTCGACCCGCTGAAGATCTCGATCGAGCTCACACGATCTCTTCCCTGTCCGTGCGCGTAGCCGTCCTGGAGGTCGATCCAGAGGTCTCTATTGGTCTGGATGTAGGCGAGTCGATCGCGACCCGCCTCCCCATCGATCCGGTCGTTGCCCGTGCCGCCACCTAGGAGGTCGTCTCCCGCCCCTCCGCGCAACAGATCGTTGCCCGGGCCCCCCTGGATCTCTTCCGGTGCATCCCCTCCGAACAAGAAGTCGTTGAACGCTGATCCCTCGACCGCCTCGATGTCGAACAAGCGGTCCGTACCATCGCCGGTCGCGGAGCCGATCGAAAGGTCAACCCGAACGGACTGGCCGGCCGTCTCATACGTCACGATGTCTACTCCGGTATCGCCCGCAAGCTGGTCGGCCCCCTTGCCGCCGGCGATGAGATCCACCTCGGCTCCCCCGCTGATCGCATCGTCGCCCTTGCCGCCGCAGATGACGTCGATGCCCCCGCCCGCGTTGACCACATCGTCTCCCGCCCCTGCAAAGATGACGTCGTTGCCCTCCGTCCCGGTGACCACGTCAGCGTCGGAGGTTCCCTCGATCGTTGGGAACGCGCAGACGGCCGCGGCAGCCGCGGCGTGGGGTAGAACCATGATGGCGCCCCCCGCGACCGAGAGCGCGAGAAGCATCGTGGTTTTCTTTCGCAAGGTTCTCGTGGCCTTCCTCGAGCCGACCCAAACTTCCGATCGTCAGAAGAGGCAGGCTAACGTCGTTCCGGGGGTAGACGCGAAGCCAGGCTACGCTCGAATGGAGGCAAATGAGAAGCCGGACCCGTTTCCGGGCCCGGCTCACATCTTGTGTTGCTGTTCGACTAGAAGTCGAGTTGGTCCGACTTGCGCTGCAGGAAGAGGAATCCAAGTCCACTCATGAGCAGCAGACTTCCAAGCGCTACCAGCGGCGCAGACTCGCTACCGGTGAATGGAAGGATCTTCTTCTTCTCCGGCTTGGCGTCCTCAGCCTTGACCTCGGGCTCGTCCGGGTCGGCGTTGAACGTGTTGCCGAGCACCTTGACGCAGTCGCCGTCAGAGAACGTGTAGCCCTCGGGCAGACCGTTCTGGTGACCGCTCAGGTTCGGGCAATCATCGATGATCTCGGCCGGAAGGACACAGTTACCATCGGCGTCGACCTCGTAGCCGTTGGGCACTGAATCCTGTGCTCCGTCGATGTTCGGGCAAACGTCCGCAGGTGCCGGAGGCACGCAGTTGCCATCGGCGTCGGTAGACCAACCGGCCGGCGGCGCATCCTGGACACCCTGGAGGTTCGGGCAGGCATCCTGAGGCGGAACACACTCACCTGCGTCGTTCGTGATCATGCCGAGCGGGACGGTTTCCTGATCGCCATCGATGTTCGGGCACAGGTCGAGGGGAGGAGGAGGCGGCGGAGGCACTTCGCCACAGCCCTTCTCGATCCAGAACGTCTTGTTCTTGCCGTTGGCGTTCGGGTCCGCGTTGTCCCCGATGAAGGTGATGTGGTAGCCCTGCGCCGCCTGAGGCGTCAACGCCGCGAGGTTCGTCTCATTGAAGTGGACGGCCGTTTGTGCAAAACCAGCGCCGTCCATCGTGACCGTGCCGGAGATGATGGTGACTCCACCGCCCGCCCCGCGGAAGCTGTAACTGATCACTTCTGCGGCCCCGAAGTTCTCCCACTGCACCGTGAAGTCACACCCGTCGAGGTGTGGATCGTTGGCGGTGACTTCGACCCCATTCATCTGGAGCATCTTGGTGTCACCAGCGTTGGGAGCGGCGCTGACCACGGGGGCGAAGAGGCCCGTGAGGGAAGCGACGACCCATACCATCGTGAAGTACGACAAGATTCGCATCCTCGAACTCTTCCTCATGCGCTTTCCCTCCTAAAGTCGGCGCTACTTGTTGCCGATAAACCCAGCCACGTCTCACCTTAGGAAGCGCGCACACCGATGCAAATAGAGCGAAGTACGTAGTTTGTACGTACGAAACTCAGTGTTTCCGACGATTCGTCCCTTTCGCCCCTTCCATACCCTCCCAGAGGCACATGTAAGATGCCGCCGCGCGGGGCGGTTAGCTCAGCGGTAGAGCGCTCGCTTCACACGCGAGAGGTCACTGGTTCGATCCCAGTACCGCCCACCCGAGAAGCACTTCAATCGGCGATCGCGCGCCGAACCCCCACTTCTTTGAGCGCCTGCAGCGCGACGGATATCCACTCATGTCCGGCTATGTCTGGTCACGATTAACTAGTCAATTTTGACTACGCCAAAAATGACTACATCTCGATGTTTAGTAGTCATTCTGGCGTGGCGATAGTAGTCACGAAAGTTCCCACCCGCGCAGTCCCAAAGGACTAAAGGGGGCTATCGTGAGAGAGCGAAAGCTGCACCGGCCGGCCATCGCAACACTCATCACCGCACTTACCTTGGTGGCCCTCCCCTCCCCTCCCGCCACCGCCGCAGCGACGAGCTGCTGGACGCTGTACGACAGCGAACGAGCCATGAAGCGGGAGACCAACCTCTCTCGGATCAACCACGGTCTGGACGCTCTACCCCTCGATCAGGACCTCTCGAAGGTGGCCCGGCGCCACTCGCAGAAGATGGCCGACGCGAACGAGCCGTTCCACAGCGGGTCCAACGCCTTTTCGTCGCTCCTCACGGGAGGTTGGACGTTGCTGCACGAGAACGTGGGTGCGGCAGGGGTTGACGGGGACACGGATCCCCTCGGAGAGATCGCACGGCTGCAGAAGGCGTTCATGGCCTCGCCGGCGCATCGGGAGAACATCCTCACCCGAGGATCCGACTATCTCGGCATCGGGATCGTGCGCAGGAACGGACAGCTCTTCGTCACCGTCCTGCTGGTGGAGGGGTCGAACCCCGGGACGACGCTGAGGGTGCCGACGTGCTGACCTACCGAGCGACCGTGAGCTGGTCCCGATGACGCGCGGCTGCGGCTACTCCTTGCTTCTTCTTCTGAGAACGCCCATCGGCTTTCGCCGTCCTCTCCAGCAGAGACCTGAGGAATTGACCGGTATACGAGCGGGCGATGGTTGCGACCTCCTCCGGCGTGCCTTCGGCCACCACCGATCCTCCTCCGGCCCCGCCCTCGGGACCTAGATCGATCAGGTGGTCGGCGGTCTTGATGACGTCGAGGTTGTGTTCGATCACTACGACCGTGTTCCCGGCCTCGACCAACCGATGGAGGACTCCAAGCAGTTTGCTGACGTCCTCGAAGTGGAGCCCCGTTGTGGGCTCGTCCAGGATGTAGAGCGTTCGTCCCGTCGAACGCTTCGCAAGCTCGGTCGACAACTTGACCCGCTGGGCCTCGCCGCCCGATAGCGTCGGCGCCGGCTGTCCCAGCTTGATATAGCCCAAGCCCACGTCTCGCAACGTATCCATGTGCCGGGCGATCGGAGGGATGGCAGAGAAGAACTCCGCAGCTTCCGCAACGCTCATCTCCAGGACCTCGGCGATGTTCTTGCCCTTGAATCGGACCTGCAGCGTCTCGCGGTTGTAGCGCTTGCCCTTGCACACCTCGCACGGAACGTAGACGTCCGGTAGGAAGTGCATCTCGATCTTGATGGTTCCGTCACCGGCGCATGCCTCACACCGGCCCCCTCGAACGTTGAACGAGAAACGTCCCGGCTGATAACCGCGGCGCTTCGCGTCCTGGGTCTTGGCGAACAACTTCCTGACGTGATCGAACACGCCGGTGTAGGTCGCAGCGTTCGACCGAGGTGTCCGTCCGATCGGAGACTGATCGATGTCGATGACCTTGTCGATGAGATCCAATCCCTCGACCTTCTTGTGCTTGCCCGGGACCAGCCGGCTGTTGCGATTGAGCGATTGGTTGACAGCCCGGTAAAGGACCTCGTTCACGAGCGTCGACTTCCCCGAGCCCGACACACCCGTCACCGCGACGAACGATCCAAGGGGGAACGCGACGTCGATGCTCTGGAGGTTGTGCTGGCGGGCGCCGCGCACCACGATGCTGCCACGGTCCGGCTTGCGGCGCTGCTTAGGGACTTCGATCGCGCGCCGGCCCGTCAGATAGTCCCCCGTCAGAGACTTCTTCTCTTTGAGCAGGCCGCTCAGCGCGCCCGCGTACACGATCTCGCCACCGTGATGTCCGGCACCGGGTCCGATGTCGACCACGTAGTCGGCCACCCGGATGGTGTCCTCGT
>JAXDJL010000093.1:0-4116 GCA_034665685.1 Actinomycetota bacterium
AAGAGAAGCGTTCTCGCGAAGGTGACGGAGATACCGATCCTCATCCTCTTGGCCTTCGGGATCGCGATCCTCATCAAGACCTTTCTCGTGCAGGCCTTCTACATCCCGTCGGGCTCGATGCTGCCCACGCTCCACGTCGGCGATCGGGTCCTGGTCGAAAAGGTGGGCTACGTCTTCGGGGGGCCGGAGCGGAACCACGTTGTTGTGTTCGAGAAATCCGTGTTCGGCGGGACGAAGGATCTGCCATGGACGACGGACGCTCGCAACTTCTTCCGCGAGTTGCTGGGCCTTCCCACCGGAGACACCGAGGACTACATCAAGCGCGTTGTGGCCATCGGTGGGGACGAGATCAGCTACCAGGGCAACCCGCGCGTCCTCACTATCAACGGCCAAAAGATTGAACAGCCCTTCGTGAAGGGGGGCGTGGACAAGTCGAGTCCCACGCTAACGAGCTCGGACTGCAAGCGGCTGGACATGGATAAAGCCGGCGAGGGCTGCAGGGTTCCCGCGGGCAAGGTGTTCGTCATGGGGGACAACCGAAGCAACTCGGAGGATTCGAGGGTGCTCGGACCGATCGACGAAGACAAGATCGTGGGCCATGCCTTCCTCATCATCTGGCCGGCGGGCGACTTCGGCACCTTGTAGCCCTCTGGCGCGAAGAAAGCCCGCTGTGGGGTCCTTCCAGCCTCCGGGTGGTTTCGCTATGGTCGTTAGGTGACCTCTGACGCAGTCGGCCTTATGGAAGCTCGCCTTGCTTCGGCCGGATTCTCGAAGGTGGCGGGCGCCGACGAGGTGGGACGCGGCGCCCTGGCCGGCCCCCTCATCGCAGCGGCCGTCATCCTTCCCTCCGGTTGCGAGATCGAGGGCCTGAGGGATTCGAAGATGTGCACCCGGCTGCAGCGCGAGCGCCTGGCCGAGCGGATCCGGGAGGTCGCCCTGGGCCTCGCCATAGTCCGAGTGCATCATTCCCGGATCGATCGGGTGGGTCTCCAGCGGTCCAACCTGGACGCGCTGCGCCGGGCGGTCAAAGGCCTCGAGACCGAACCGGATTTCGTGATCTTCGATTGCTTCCGGATCAAGCGGCTCCCGTACCCGAGCCTGGGCGTCAAGAAGGGGGACGCGGTCTCCAAGAACGTTGCGGCCGCCTCGATCGTGGCCAAGGTCCACCGGGATGCCGTGATGAGGCGCTATCACCGCCGGCATCCGCAGTATGGGTTCGCTACCAACGTCGGTTACGGGACCCGCGAGCACTGGCAGGCTCTGATAGCGCACGGACCCTCGCCGGTGCACCGATTGTCCTTCTTTGGGGTGGTCGGGTTTCCGGACGAACAGGGTGTTGTAAAGCCGCATAAGGCGCGAGACTTAACGGAGGCGCCCGGCCCCCCCAATGACCGTGAAGAGGAGTGCGTATGAGCGTCGAGGACCTCGAAAAATACGAGGCCGAGATGGAGCTCCAGCTCTACAAGGAGTACCGGGACGTCCTCCCGATGTTCAAGTACGTCGTGGAGACGGAGCGCCGCTTCTACCTGGCGAACGACGTCCAAGTCGACACGAAGCACGTGGGGGCCAAGGTCTGGTTCGAGGTCGAGCTCGGCGACGCTTGGGTGTGGGACATGCATCGCCCCGCCCGCTTCGTGTCCCACGTCAAAGTCGTCACGTTCCGAGACCTCAACGTAGAGGAGCTGGCTCAGCTCGCCGACCGGGACATGCTGCCCGGGCCCCCCGCTCCGCCCGGCGCAAGCCGCTAAAGCGATCATGAAGGGGAGGGGAGCGCGGGCCGGGGTCGTTGCGCTCTTCCTTGTGCTCGTTGTCCTTGCGGCCGGTTCCATGGCAGCGGCCCACAGCTCGGGCGTTCCGAGGACCGTTCTACGAACGGGTAACGCCACCCAGGATGGCAAGTTGGTCAACGCGTCTTGGACCAGCTTCGACGGGACTTTCTGCGTGACGCAGATATCGGACGGCACCCCAACCTTCCCGGCCCACGCCGCCACGTGGAAGCCGGGGTCGAAGATCAGGATCCAGCTGCGCAAGAAGCAGCGGCCGGATCAGCTCACGATCAGGTCGTGGGCCAGCCTTCGGAACGAGCGGCCCGTGGGGGCCGGAGAGCTCGTGTCGTACGGGCTCAGTCGAACGATGCGCAAGGGAAGATACATATGGGTCGCGTCGTTCACACCGAAGGTCACCAGCCACCTGTATCTCCGGATCCGTTCGAGCTGGGTCGATACCGGCAGCGAGTGCGGCGGTGTGCAGATGGGGACCTGGCAGTTCCACGTCGTGCGGGCCTTGTAGGAGACCTCCGAGGGGAGACTGTCGCACCGCGTCGATAGCTTCCGGTCATGGATGCACGCCCCGCACTGGGACGGAACGGCGAGGACATCGCCACGGAGTTATACGAGAACCTCGACTTCACGATCTTGGATCGGAACTTCCGGTGTTCGTCGGGGGAGCTCGACATCGTGGCGGCCAAAGACCGGCTCGTCGTGTTCTGTGAGGTCAAGACCCGGCGCACGAATCATTGGGGCGAACCATCCGAGGCCGTGAACCACGTGAAGCGTGCACGGCTGCGTAGGCTGGCCGCGATCTGGCTCAGCGAGAAGCGGCCGGGCCGCGTCGACGTCCGCTTCGACGTCGTCTCCGTTATCGTCGCCGGCGGACGGGCGGAAGTGACTCATCTCGAGGACGCGTTCTAGAAGGGAACCGGATGCAGGACTACGAGACGTTGATCTGGGAGCAGTCGGACCACGTCGCGACGCTGACGCTCAACAGGCCCGACAAGAAGAACGCAATGTCGCAGATCATGTTCGGCGAGCTCCGTGCCGCCTTCGAGCGGGCGGCCGACGATCCCGATGTGCGTTGTCTCATCGTCACGGGGGCCGGGGGAGCGTTCTGCTCGGGTGCGGATCTAGGTGATCCGGCGAACGTCCCGTCGTCTCCGCTCGAGATGAAGGACAGGATGCGATCGATCCACGAGGTTGCCCGATCGATCTTCGATTGCCCCAAGCCGACGATCGCCAAGGTGACCGGCGTGGCGGCCGGCGCGGGATGCAACCTGGCGCTCGCTTGTGACCTCGTCGTGGCATCGAGGTCGGCGAGCTTCGCCGAGTTGTTCGTGAAGAGGGGACTGGTCGTCGACTTCGGGGGATCGTGGGCGCTAACTCGATCCCTTCCCTTGCACAAGGCCAAAGAGCTAGCCCTGCTCGGGAACACGATCACGGCCGAGGAAGCGGATCGTCTCGGGCTGCTGAACAGGCTCTGTTCCGACGACGAGGTGGATCGGGTAGCGGGAGAACTCGCCCGAGAGGTCGCGGCCCTGCCACCGCGGACGGTTGAGCTGATCAAGTCCAACCTCAACCGGGGGACCGAACGCAGCTTGGCGGAGTCGCTCGAGGCGGAGGGCTCGGGCCAAGCGCTCGTCTTCGGCAGCGCCGACACCCAGGAGGCGGTAGCCGCCTGGCTCGCCAAGCGGGACCCCCACTTCACCGGCCGCTAGGTCACAATCGGAAGATGGCAGCCGATCCCGTTCGCAGTCGTCCCTACATCCCCGATTACGGCATCCCCGAGGCGGAGGAAGGACTTCTGTCGTGGGAGCGGACGGACGAACGACTGAGGTCGGCGAGCAACTACTGGCTTGCGACCGCGAACGAAGGAGGCAGACCTCACGCGGTGCCCGTTCAGGGAGCGTGGATCGACACCGCTCTGTACTTCGGCGGGGGACCCGACGTCCTCTGGGCGAGGAACCTTCGCGCCAACCCACGCGTCTCGATCCATCTGGAGAGTGGAGACGATGTCGTGATCCTCGAGGGCATCGTCGACAGGGTGGAGGAACCGCAAGAGCTCATGGAGCGCATCGCCGACGTCTACGAGTCGAAGTACGGATTCCGGCATCCGTCTCCGTTCTGGTTACTCCGTCCTCGCGTTGCGTTCGCCTGGACGCAGTTCGACAAGGACCCCACGAGGTTCCGCTTCTCGGGGGCCTCATGACCGGCGCGGCCCGCTACAGCGATTGGGTCGATCGCTACGTGGCGGCGTGGAACTCCAACGATCCGGCCGAGATCGCAGATCTCTTCACCGACGACGCGCGCTACTTCGACACGCCGATCGATGAACCGTGGGTCG
>JAXDJL010000094.1:0-4855 GCA_034665685.1 Actinomycetota bacterium
GGCATGGTCGAAGGCGAAGGTCAGTTCGAGCTGATCTTCGATAACTGCCGTGTGTCCGAGGAGCAGATCCTTGGTGGGCCCGGGAACGTGGGCATGGGGTTCTACGCCGCGATGCAGTTCCTCGCGATGGGGCGCCTCTCGATCGCCGCGATGTGCAACGGGATCGCGGACTACTCGTTGTCCCTGGGGATCGAGTACGCGAAGAACCGCGAGGCCTTCGGGCGGCCGATCGGAAAGAACCAGTACGTGCAGGGCCACATCGTCGATTCCGTGGTGGAGCTCAAGGCCTCTAAGCTCATGACCTACGAATGTGCGTGGAAGTACGACCACGGAGACATGGTGGTTCAGGAGTCCTCGATCGTGAAGCTGTACGCGGCCGAGATGGTCAACAGGGTCGTCGACCGGATGATCCAAGTCCACGGGGGAATGGGATGGATGCGGGAGCTCCCCTTGGAGCGGATCTACCGCCTGGTACGGATATTCACGCTCGTCGAGGGCACCTCGGAGGTTCAGAAGTACATAATCGCCAAGACGTTGGGCCTCTGACGCCCGCAGGAGCGCCGTCGCAAGGGTCGAACCTCCCTATCAGGACGAATGGGAAGAATCGCCTTTCCGCGTATTGAGGCGGCATCGACCGCTACATTCGCTGTGACGGGGTCGAGATGAGTAGAGGGAGAGCCAGTTGCGTAGAAAACGCTTAGTCGCATGCATCGTCGCTTGCGCTTTGGGAGTCACGGGCATCATCGGTGGGATCGCGATCTCATCGGAGCCCGCGAAGCAAAGCATCAACGTCCCCGGCACGGCCGGCGAGAAGAAGACGATCACCTGGACCGGCTCCATCCCTCCTGGTTCGAATCCAACCAGCAGCTGCACCACCGGCGTCAACGAAGACCATCACGAGGTCAACATCGGCGTCGCCAATTACGAGAGCCTTAACGCCTCCTTCACTTTCTCCATCAAGTGGGATCAAGTGAACGCCAATTCGTCCGACGAGATCCTGACCGTCCTCGCACCCGACGGCTCGGAACTGGGAAGCTCCGACGGCGGGGCCCCCGCAGAGACGGTCATCGATCAGAACCTGGCAGCGGGCAAGTACGACGTCATCGCCTGCGGCTTCGTCAACGCCGCACCTCAGGAGTACACAGGCAAGCTCGTCGTCGAGACGTCGGGACTGAACAGCGAGAAGAGCCTTCCCGCTGCGCCGGCCCAGGGTTTGAAGTTCGGGGCCGCCACGACAGCCGACCTGCAGCGGGATGAGGCAGAGCCTCTGATCGAGGTCGACGGTGCGGGACGCACGTTCACATGTGGGCCTACCGGATTCAGCCAGGCCGCCGACTACGCGCAGGTGTCGACGGATGGCGGCGATCAGTTCCACATGATCGGCGCCCCCCCGCGTGGTCAGCAAGGAACCGGTGGTGGTGGTGACTGCGCGATGGCGACATCGCCCGACCCGGTCGGAGAGGTCAATGACCAGAAGGTCTATCGCTACTCCTACAGCGGACTGGGTGGACTGACCGGGTTCACGACGGCCGTCTCGGACGATGGAGGCCACACGCTCTCGTCGTCACCGGACAACGGATCCATCCCCGGAGTCGATCGTCAATGGCAGGTCGCCCTCGACAACGACACCGTTCTGTTGGGCTACAACAGACAGGCTCCCCGCTCGGTCGAGATCCTCAAGTCGACCAACGGAGGTCTCACGTACGGCGCGCCGGGCGGCGGTGCCATGGTGACCCCGACCTCCGTCCTATTCCCCGGTCCCCTTATGGCACTTCCGGCGAAGTTCAACCCGGACGGCGCAGACAAGGGCCGCCCCGCTTACTTCACGTGGACCTCGACCCTCGACGAGGGATTCGCGATCAACCTCGGTGTCTCTACCGACCTCGGCGAAACATGGAAGAACTGTGTCGTCGCGAAGTCGGCCGGCGATCCCGCGACGAGCTTCGCGCAGGCCCAACATGACAATCAGGGAAACATCTACGTCGTCTGGACGGAACAGGCCAAGTACCACACCTACCTCAGCTCGCTGAAGCAGAAAGAGCTGAGCAAGTGCAAGGGAGCGCAGGGTGAGCAGCCCACGGTCAATCCCGGGTTCTCTACTCCGGTGCAGGTCGACCGCGGCAACGTTCGCACCACGGTGTTCTCGTGGGTGGCGGCCGGTGGGAAGCCCGGACGCGTAACGGTGACATTCGCTGGGACCCAGAGCGACGGGAACCCCAACACAGGCGCCTTCAAGGCGAGCTGGTTCGTCTACGCCAACCAGAGCCTCAACGCGCTGTCGAAGGACGCAACCTTCAGCCAGGTCAAGGCGACCACCCACCCGATGCACTATGGATCCATCTGCCTCAACGGGCTGGGGTGTGACCTCGACGTGCCGAAGGGCGACCGCTCAATGGCCGACTTCTTCGCGGTCGATTACAACCCCATCACCAAGGCAACCCAGATCGTCTACAACCGGCCGAACAAGCTTCCGAGCCAGGATGTGGGCCACGTGGCGACTCCGATGGTCGTTAGCCAGATCGCAGGGCCAAGCAATGGGGGCGGCACGCTGAGCACGACCGGGCGGAAGCCGCTTAGAACGAGTTCCACGGACCCGAAGGAAGACGCTCTGTCCAGCTACTCGAACTTCGGGGCGACCCCGGCAACGCAGAACGAGCCCGCGGGTGACTTCCTCTCCGCGAAGATCGGGGCGCCGATCAACCTCGAGAACGGGAAGCCCAGCAAGGACGGCGGGTTCACCGTGACGATGAAGGTTGCGGACCTGTCGGACGAGGCTCTGCAGAGCACGATGGGCACCACACTCGGGAAGTCGCTCCTGTGGATCTTCCGATTCACGAACGGCCACCAGGACGGTGGAGCAAGCGCCAGGTACAACCCGGCCGAGGGCTTCACGTTCGGCTTCAACGATTACACGACCGCTCCCCCCGGCGAATGTGGACCGAGCGACTCGGAGAAGTGCGTCGTCTACCGGGGCGGCGAAACGATCCAAGGCAAGGTGCAGCAGGGCAAGGGCATCATCAAGCTCACCGTGCCGTTGAGCCTCCTGAAACGTCTGAAGGGCTCCGTCGGAGACGGACAGACCCCCAAGTCGGTCAAGGCGATCCCGGGCTCGCGTCTCTACGACGCAGCAGCCTTCTCGACGGCGAACGTTGCCTCTCCGGTGCAGCAGGTGCAGTCACTCATGTACCCGCTCGACAACACACCGGCCTTCGACTTCAAGATCCCAGGCGGGGTCGCGAGCACGCTGAGAAGCCCACTCGTGAAGTCCCAGATAGCCGACAAGACCCCGGCACGCGGAGCGCGCAACCGCATGACGGCGCGGCTGGCAGCATGCATCCGCTTCCCGGGTGATCGATCCAAGCTGCGTGGAACGATGGTCAAGTTCCAGAAGCTCAAGGGCCAAACGTGGAAGACGTTCGCTAAGAAGAAGGTCAACAAGAAGTGCAAGGCCGGAGTCTTCTTCCGGTCCAACTTCAAGAAGGCCAGGTTCCGTGCGGTATGGCCTCAGCAGGTGAAGGGCTATCACGCAGGTCGTTCGAAGGTCAGAAGGGTCAGGACCCACTAGGCACACGTAGTTCCTAGCTTTGACGAGGGGGAGGGCCCAGAGCCCTCCCTCTTTCCTTTTACGAAGCTTCGGCGCGCGCCGCCTTGATCAGCTGCACCAGCTGGGCGAAGTTCAACCCCCATCCCACGCCGAACGCGTTCGGCGTGAACAGGCGATCGTCATCCGGGTTCCACGCCGCCGCCTTGAATCGCTCGAAGGTTGGAGTCCTGAGGTCGTAGGGCACGATGCCCGCCACGCGGCCATGCCACTGACGATCCTCCGGCGCCTTCTGCAGTTCCGTGACGACCGCGCCGAGCAGTAGCGCCAAGCCGAGCAACCTCCACTTGGTCTTCTTCCGTCGCATGGACTCACCTCCTGCTGGATCTTGTAGTGGGGTGCTGTTATAGCGCGGGTGAGACTCCCCCTGAACCGTGCTAGAGATGTTGAACGACCTGAGAGGAAGGAAGACGGAGATGCCACAGCTGCCGAACGGGATGAAACTCACCTGGTTGGGACACGCAACCTTCCAGATCACGACGCCCTCGGGCACTCGGGTGCTCATCGATCCGTGGGTCATGCAGAACCCAGCCTGTCCCGATGACCTGAAGGATCCCGACGTCGACGTGATGCTCATCACGCATGGTCACTTCGATCACATCGCCGACGCGGTGGAACTCGCGAAGGCAAAGAGCCCGCAGGTCGTCTCCATCGCCGAAACGTCGGGGTGGCTCGGATCCAAAGGCGTGGAGAATCTCGTCGGCATGAACAAGGGTGGGACGGCCGAGGTTGGAGACCTCAAGGTGCACATGGTGCACGCGGTTCACTCGAGCGGGATCACCGATGGCGACCAGACCATCTATGGAGGCGAGGCGGCCGGCTACGTCGTCGAGTTCGCCGACGGCTTCAAGCTGTACCACGCCGGCGACACGGCGGTCTTCTCCGACATGTCACTCATCGGCCGTCTGCTCGAGCCGGACATCGCGCTGTTGCCGATCGGGGACTTTTACACGATGGGGCCGCGTTCCGCCGCGGAGGCGATCAGACTGCTGGGTGTGAAAACGGTGGTCCCGATGCACTTCGGAACCTTCCCGGTTCTGCGCGGCACGCCGGACCAGTTGCGTGAGCATGCGAGCGATGTCGATGGGCTCGAGGTCGTCGCCCTGGAGCCGGGGGGCAGTCTGGGCTAGCCGGCCAGCGGCATCTCGAGCCACAGCAGGATCTCGTCGCCGGTGCCCTCGATCCTCGTCGTCCCTCCCCACTTCTCGACGACCAAGCGCAAGAGAGCGAAGGCGCGGAGCTCACGCCGGCCGC
>JAXDJL010000095.1:0-6698 GCA_034665685.1 Actinomycetota bacterium
GTCATCTCGGGCTTCCAATGGCCATCGAGAATCATCCGCGTCTCGAGGATGGCTCGCCATTCCCCACTCTCTACTGGCTGACCTGCCCGATCTTGATCAAGCGAGCCAGCACCCTCGAATCTCATGGAGCGATGAACGTCCTCACGGAGAGGCTGCAAACCGAACCCGAGCTGCGGGCTCGACTTGCCGACGCGGTGACACGGCTTGCCGCTCGGCGCGACGAGCACGAATCCATCGAAGTGTCCGGAGGGCCCCCGGGCGGGGGCCCGGACCGAGTCAAATGTCTCCACGCGCACGTGGCGCACGAGCTCGCTGCTCCACCGAACCCCATCGGGTCCTTGACGCTGGCCGAGACCGGATGGCCCGACTGCCGTCTACCCTGTGTGACTCCCGAGCCTGCGGAAGGAGGCGTGCGTTGAGAGTTGCGGCGATCGATGTCGGAACGAACTCGGCGCGCCTTCTCGTGGCCGAGGGCGTCGGCGACGGGTTCCGGTCGATAGACAGACGCATGACGATCACCCGTTTGGGCCAAGGGGTGGACACCAAACACGTTCTCTCCCCCGAGGCCCTGGAGCGCACCTTCGCGGTGATCGCCGATTACGCGGCGACCTGCGGAGAGCTGGGGGTCGAGCGCATGCGCGTTACCGGAACCTCGGCGGTGCGCGACGCGCGGAACCGTGAGGAGTTCTTCGAAGGAGTCCGCCGTCTTACCGGTAGCGACGCCGAGCTTCTTTCGGGCGAGGAAGAGGCCCGCGCCACGTTCCTCGGAACGCTCTCCGACGTCGAGCATGTGGAACCGGTTCTCGTCGTAGATATCGGGGGCGGATCCACCGAGCTCATCTTCGGAAAGGACGAGCCGGAGAGGCTCGTGTCCCTCGACATCGGATGCGTCCGCCTCTTCGAGAAGTACCTCCACTCGGACCCCCCCACCACCGAGGAGATCGACAGCTTGCGCGAGGAGGCGAACCGAGAGTTGGCTCGCGCCAAAGAGATCCTCAACGTCTCGCGGGATGCGCGCCTCATCGGGGTCGCAGGGACCGTCACTCAACTCGCGACCCTCAAGATCGGTCTTCCTCTCTACGACCCCGACGTGACTCATCACGTCGTGCTGTCTCACGGCGACGTGAGGGCCCTCTCGCGGCGGCTCAAGTCGCTCACCTACTCGCAGCGCAAGCGGATCAAAGGTCTCGAGCCGGGCCGAGCGGACGTGATCCTCGCCGGGGCAGAGATCCTCCTCTGCGTCATGGAGACCTTCGACCTCCCGGATGTGCTCGTCTCCGAGAAGGACATCCTGGACGGACTGGTGATCCAACTGTTGGAGCGAGACGCCACCGTTTAGCGGGCGCTGGGCGGCGCGATAGCCTCGTCGGCGATGAGCGACTTCGTGTGGGAGCCCACCCCCGATTACATCGAGAACGCCAACGTGACGCGCCTGATGCGCCGGCACGGGATCTCCGAATACCGCGAGCTGCGGAGGAGATCGATCGACGAGCCCGAGTGGTGGTGGGACGCGGCGATCGAAGACGTGGGCATCGACTTCTTCGTTCCCTACGACAAGGTCCTCGACGATTCGGAAGGCCCTCAATGGCCGAAGTGGTTCCGGGGGGCCCGGATCAACCTCACGTACAACTGCGTCGATCGGCACGCGCACTCGTCCGAGTCGGCGGGACGACGCGCGATCGTCTGGGAGGGCGAAGACGGCGAGGTGCGCACGATCACCTACGCGGCCCTCAGCGCGGAGGTGAACAGGGTCGCGAACGGTCTGGAGGCTTTGGGCATCACCGAGGGCGACACGATCGGCGTCTACATGCCCATGATCCCCGAGGCCGTGATCGCTGCCTACGCGTGTGCATCGTTGGGCGCGATCTATCTTCCGATCTTCTCCGGTTTCGGTGCTCCCGCGCTGGCGACGCGACTGAATGACTCAAGCGTGAAGCTGCTGTTCACTGCGGACGGGTTCTACCGACGCGGTTCGAAGATCTCCATGAAGGCGGTGGCCGACGAAGCAGTCGCCGACGCGCCTTCTGTCGAGCACGTGATCGTCTTTCGCCGGTTCGGTGAGGACGCGGCGACCGAGCTCGAGGGCTTCCACATGGGGCCGCGCGACACATCGTGGGGGAGCGCCTTCGAAGGGCAGAGCGGCGACCGCCGCGCGGCCGAGCTCGATCCCGAGGCTCCCTTGATGATCGCCTATACGTCGGGGACGACCGGGAAACCGAAGGGAAGTGTCCACGTCCACGGCGGCTTCCTGATCAAGATCGCCGCGGAGGCCGCTTACCAGGTGGACGTCAAGCCGGGCGAGGTCCTCTACTGGGTGACCGACATGGGCTGGATCATGGGCCCGTGGGAGATGGTGGGCACGCATTCCGCGGGGGCCACGGTCTTCATGTACGAGGGTGCTCCTAACTATCCGAACCCCGATCGCCTGTGGGAGATGTGCGCGCGTCACGGCGTGACGATCCTCGGGATATCCCCGACGCTCGTTCGCGCCTTGATGCCCGAAGGAGAAGAAGCCGTCCGGCGTCACGATCTGT
Source organism: Actinomycetota bacterium (assembly GCA_034665685.1). GTDB lineage: Bacteria > Actinomycetota > CADDZG01 > CADDZG01 > WHSQ01 > JAUJNU01. Next base: position 2,535 of record JAXDJL010000095.1, read on the forward strand.
CGAAACTCCGCGTTCTCGCGTCAACCGGGGAGCCGTGGAACCCGGAGCCATACCGATGGTTCTCGGATGTGGTGGGTGGAGGACGCCTGCCGATCATCAACCTGTCCGGGGGAACCGAGGTGGGAGCGTGTTTCCTCGGCCCCCCCGTGATCATCCCCACAAAGTCCTGCTCGCTCGGTCTGCCGTCCCTCGGTATGGCGATGGAGGTATGGGACGCGGAAGGGAAACCGTGCGCTCCGGGCGAGGTGGGCGAGCTCGTCTGCACGCAGCCGTGGCCCGCCCAGACGCGTGGCTTCTGGAACGCACCGGAGCGCTACATCGAGACCTATTGGTCGCGATGGCCGAACGTGTGGGTGCATGGTGATTGGGCCTCCGTCGACGAGGACGGCTACTGGTTCCTGCACGGGCGATCGGACGACACCCTGAACGTCGCCGGCAAGAGGATCGGACCGGCCGAGTTCGAGTCCGCGGCGGTGGAGCATCCCGCGGTCGTCGAGTGTGCCGCGGTCGGCGTACCGGACGAGATCAAGGGTGAAGCCGTGTGGTGTTTCTGCATCCTTCATCCGGGCGTGCAGCCGTCGGACGATCTCGTTCGAGAGATTTCCAAGTCGATAACGGACGAGCTCGGCAAGGCTTTCAAGCCCACTCAGATCAAGTTCGTCGATCAGCTTCCGAAGACGCGTTCCGCCAAGATCCTGCGACGCGCGATCAGAGCTCGGATCGTCGGCGAGGACGCGGGTGACCTCTCATCGCTTGAGAACCCTTCCGCTCTGGAGTCGATCGAGAGAGCGCTGGAGTGACGACCGTCTTCCTGGTACGGCATGGCGTCACCGAGCACACCGGTCACAAGCTCTCGGGCTGGATGCCCGGGATCCACCTGAACGACGAAGGGCGCCGTCAGGCCGAGTCCGCCGCCACGCAACTTGCGGGCGTGAAGTTGAAGGCGATCTATTCGAGTCCGCTCGAGAGGTGCTTCGAGACGGCCGAGATCGTTGCGGCACCGCACAAGCGGCGCGTCGCTACCGACGAGGCGCTCGGCGAGGTCGAGTACGGAACGTGGACGGGTCGGTCCCTCAAGTCATTGACGCGAACGAAACTGTGGACGACCGTGCAGAGGTGGCCGGCCGCGATGCGTTTTCCGGAAGGAGAGACGCTGAGAGGGGTCCAGGCACGGGCCGTCGACTACCTGGAGGAGATCAAAGCCTTGCATCCGAAGGACAGCGTCTGCTGTGTCTCCCACGGAGACGTCATCAAGCTGGTGCTCGCGCACTACCTCGGCGTGCACATCGACCTTTACCAGCGGATCGTCGTCGGGCCGGCGTCCATCTCCATAGTCGCTCTAGCCGAGTACGGTCCTTACATCCTCGCGATGAACACGATGCCGTCGAGGACGGACGCAAAGGAGCGTCCGCGACCGAGTCTGCCCGGGGAGCCTGCATGAGCGAGATGGAGATCACTCCGGTCACGTTCGTGGCCGACTACGTGGGGCAGCCCGGCCACCGCGCCTTCTTCCTTCAGGCCTCCGGTGCCGAGGGAAACTTCACGGTCGCGATCGAGAAGCAACAGGTGCAGCTTCTTGCAGAGAAGCTGAGCGAGTTGCTCCTCCTCGTTGACGCCCAAGACACCATCACCGGCACGGAGCCGCAGCGCGATCCGGCGCTCACCGTCGTGCAACCCGTGCAACCGGCGTGGCGAGTCGGCACCATCGCGCTCGCCTATGAAGAGGAAGCCGACCGCGTCGTCGTGGTCGTCGAGCCGATGCAGATCGAGGAGGAAGGGGAGGGGGTCGTAGAGACCGACGAGACCCCGGGCGTCCGCCTTCTCCTTCGCCGGGATCAGGTGCGCGCCTTCATCCTTCACGCGGTGGCCGCGGCCGAAGAGGGGCGCCCTCTGTGCCAACTCTGTGGTCTTCCGATGGATCCCGAGGGCCACGCGTGTCCCGCGTCGAACGGACATCGGCCCCGGGTTTGAGCTTCGACGACGTTCTCGGATTGCTCGGCGCGGGCGAGATAGACGTACTCGGTCTCCTCCCTTACTCGTCCAACTACGTGTTCCTCGCGCGCGTCACGAACGAGGGCCAGAGCGCGCTGGCCGTCTATAAACCACGTCGCGGAGAACGACCGCTCTGGGATTTCCCGGCCGGAACGCTCGCGGCGCGCGAGGTCGCTGCATTCCTCGTCGCGCGGGCCGGAGGATGGAGCTTCGTGCCCCCCACCATCATGCGTCTCGACGCTCCGTTGGGCTCGGGATCGCTCCAACTCTTTGTCGAGCACGACCCGGAACGTCACTTCTTCGTCTTGGCGAATGAACCGGAGCGACACGGAGAGCTGGCGCGCCTCGCGGCCTTCGACATCGCGATCAACAACGCAGACCGCAAAGGGGGCCACGTCTTGGAGGACGCGAACGGTGGCCTGTGGGCCGTCGACCACGGACTCTCGTTCAATCTCGAGCCGAAGCTCCGGACGGTCATCTGGGGCTTCGCCGGCGAACCGATACCGGAAGTCGCGCGCTCTCAACTGGAACGAGCGCGGGACGAGCTGAGCAAAGCTCCACTGCGCGACGAGCTGATCGAGCTGCTCTCGGCAGAAGAGGTCGACGAAACGATCGCCCGCATCGAGGTCTTCCTGAAGGAAGGCATCTACCCACACCCCCAGGGTCCCCGAGCGATGCCCTGGCCCCTCGTCTAAGAAATAGTCTTGGGATCGATGGGTAGGTAGTAGCCCTATGGACATGAAGAAGTTCTCCGTTGTCGTGATCGCGTTTCTATGCGTGGCAGGTGGCCTCATGCTCGGAGGGTTGGGCGACCCGGAAGGCCCCTCGGATCCGGAAGCGGAGCCACCAGACTTCCCACCCGGCGGGGTCGAGCGGCCCCCCGGGGTGACCAAGCCGATGATCGAGGTCCTCAACTATTTCGAGACGTTGCCCGAGGAGGATCTTCCCGATCAGGGAGCGCTCGGGGGGACGATGCGCCCCACGATCCTCGCCTTCCCACACGACTTCGAGGGCAGGACCGGCGAGATCTTCCATGTGGTCGGCGAAGACGGGCACCTCGTGCTGACGTGGACGTACCGCGTGCACCCGGGAGGTTCCTGGCGGCATGTGGAGACTGCCAACGGTTATGAGCCGGTGGACTTCAGGAAGCACCGGGATGCCTACGCCGTTTTCGAATACCACCCAGGGGGCTGAGGCCGACCTAGGCAACCTCTTCAGGCAGTTGCGAGACGAAGGGACGAGGCCGCGGCGGATGGGGAATATATGGTCCGAATGGCCCCCGTATCCCAACCTGGCAGAGGAACCGGGCTTAAAACCTGGACAGTGTGGGTTCGAATCCCACCGGGGGCACTGATTCCATCAAGAGTCCCGCTCAGCGGGCTTGATCGTGGAATCGGCGCGCGATTGCGGTGCAGAAAGGCTAGCTGGCGCAGCCTAGGTGGTCGAGCATCGCCTCGAGCTGGTCGCGTCCGAAGTTCTTGCTGGCGCCGGCCTTCTTGAGCTCGGCGTTGATCTTGGGATCCTCGATCGAGCTGAAGGCGACGACGGTCGTGTTGGGAGCGAGCTGTTTCACTCGCCTCGTGGCCTCGATCCCGTCCATGACGGGCATCTTCACGTCCATGATCACGACGTCAGGCTGCAGGCGCATGACCTCGCGGACGGCCTCTTCGCCGTTGCGCGCCTCGCCTACGACTTGAGCCCCCTCGCAGTCGTTGATCGCCATGCGGATCAGGAGACGCACCTCGCGGTCGTCGTCTACCACCAAGATATTCATGTGGTTCCAGCTTGCCGAAATCACCCGTTGAGAGAAATAGTTCAAAAGGGTCATTTTTGTCCTAGTTCTGTAGAGATGTTCCTAGTTTCTGAAACTCTGGGAGCGCAGGGGTCTCAGCGCGCGCCCTCGACGGCGGCCCCAGATGGCCGCCTTGGCGGCGTTGGCCCCCGGTGCTCCGTGAACTCCACCGCCGGGATGGGCCGAGGCAGACGCGAGATAGAGCCCCTTGATCGGCGTCTCGGCGCGGCCGAGCCCCACTGAGGGCCGGAATACCAGTTGCTGGTGGAGCATCGCCGTGCCCCCATTGATCGCGCCGCCGACGAGGTTCTCGTTCATCTCCTCCATCTTGGGTGGGGTGAGAACGTGCCGGGCGGCGATGAGGTCCTTGAAGCCGGGAG
>JAXDJL010000096.1:0-3327 GCA_034665685.1 Actinomycetota bacterium
GACCCCACCGTCAACTCTCTTCAGGAGTACGCCGCCGACCTCCTCGGCAAGGAGCGCGGCCTGTTCGTGCCGACCGGGTCGATGGGCAATCAGGTGTCGCTTGGAGCGCTGGCGCGTCCGGGCGACGAGGTCGTGTGTGAGGCCGGCGCCCACTTCCTCCACTACGAGGGCGGCTCGGTCGCCGCTCACCTCGGGCTCATGATGCGGCCGCTGCCCGGCAAGAACGGAGTGATCTCCGCCGATCAGGTATCGGTAGCGATCCGCGAGGGGAGCGAGCACTTCCCGCGCACCGCGGTCGTGGCGATCGAGAACACGCACAATTCGGCCGGGGGCAGGGTGTTCCCGCTCGACGAGGCCCGCGCCGTTTCGAAGGTCGCTCGGGAAAGGGGCGTGGGGGTCCACCTGGACGGAGCGCGGATCTTCAACGCCGAGGCGGCGACGGGGACGCCCGCGGCCGAGTGGGCCGCGTGCGCCGACACGATCACGTTCTGCTTCTCTAAGGGTTTGGGAGCTCCGGTCGGGTCCATGGTCTGCGGCACCGAGGACGTCATCGGAGAGTCCCATCGGCTCCGCAAGAGACTCGGAGGGGGCATGCGCCAGGCGGGGGTTATCGCGGCCGCTGCGAGGGTGGCCCTGGAGGAGGGCCGGCACCGGCTGGCCGAGGATCACGACAACGCGAGGGTGCTGGCAGAAGGATTGCGGGACCTTCACGAAGATGCGATCGATCTGGCCACGGTGGAGACGAACATGGTCTACCTGAACCTCGGCCCCTTCGGGAAAAGGGGCTCCGAGGTGGCCGAGGGCCTGCTCGCCGAGGGGGTGCTGACGCTCGGCATGGCGGCCTCTTCGATGCGACTCGTGACCCACAGAGACGTCTCGACCGCGGACGTAGAAATAGCATTACAAGCCCTTCGAAAGGTCCTCCTTTCGGCCTAAAATGGCTGGACGGACCCCCTACAAAGGTTTCAGCCTCAGAAGGGCGGGAAAATTACCCCTATGCAGATTCTCTTCACGGTCGTCTTGCCGCGCGATGAGGTGACCGTCCCGCTGATCAGACACATTGTGAGGGACTCTCTCCTGAAGATCGGTGCGACGAGAGACTGCGTTGGGGATATTGAGCTTGCCTTGACGGAAGCCTGCACCAACGTCCTCCACCATGCCAAGCAAAACCCCTCCGAGTACAGCGTCAGCGTCGACGTCGACGATGGGTCCTGCGAGATACGGATCGCCGATCGGGGGGCCGGCTTCGATGCCGCGACGATCGGGGTCGCGAGCGACAGCGCCGAGAGCGGTCGCGGGATCACCTTGATGAAGGCACTCGTGGACGACCTCAGGTTCGTTTCCAACAACAAGGGCACCGTCGTCCATCTCGCCAAGAGACTTTCCTTGACCGAGGATTCCCTCATGCGGGAGCTGGTTCGTAGGACCGAACAGAGCGCGTAAACACAACTCCTTGAACCGCTCCCTTTGGGTGGCTTCATCGCCGTCCACCGACTACCCACGTCTTAACGACGGTCTCCAGGTGGACGTCGCAGTCATCGGCGCGGGTATCACGGGGCTCACAACGGCTCTCCTTTTGAAGAGGGCGGGCAAGAGCGTCGCCGTCGTTGAATCTCAGCGCGTCGGTGAGGGCGTTACCGGTTACACGACCGCAAAGGTCACCTCCCAACACGGGCTCATCTACAGGGACCTCGTCGACGGGTTCGGGGAGGACGGAGCGCGCACGTACGGCCGGTCCAACGAGGCCGCCAAGGAATGGATCGCCAGGCTCGTCGAGGATGAAGGAATCGACTGCGATTTCGAGCGCCGCTCGCACTGGGTCTACACGGACGACCAAGATGAGGTCGAACGGATCGAAGCGGAAGCGAACGCGGCGGAGACCCTCGGCTTACCCGCGTCGCTGGTGTACGACGTGCCCCTTCCGTATCCGACCTTGGCGGGAGTGCGTTTCGACGATCAGGCTCAGTTCCACCCTCGCAAGTACTTGTTGCATCTGGCTCGGCTCATCGACGGCGACGGCTCGTACGTTTTCGAGGACACGCGCTGCACGGACGTGGACGAGGGCGATGTCTGCACGGTCAAGACGGAGGCGGGGGAGCTCCGTGCGACCGACGTCGTCGTGGCCTCCCACTTCCCCTTCCTGGACAGGGGCCTCTTCTTCGCCAAGATCGCCCCCTACCGTTCCTACGTCCTCGCCGCCGAGGTCCCCGCTGGGGACATCCCCGATGGGATGTTCATCAGCGCAGGATCACCGACGCGTTCCCTGCGCAGCGCGGTCGAGAAGGGGAAGCGCCTGCTTTTGATCGGCGGCGAAGGGCACAAGGCGGGGCAGGAGCTCGACACGGAGGCTCGGTACGAAACCCTCGAACGCTGGGGGAGCGAGTGGTTCGACGTCGAGAGCTATCGGTACCGCTGGTCCGCGCAAGACAACGTGGCGACGGACAAGGTTCCTTTCATCGGCCGGCTGAGGAGAACCTCCAAGAACCTTTACGTGGCGACCGGTTACGGGAAGTGGGGAATGACGAACGGAACCGTCGCGGGCATGATCGTTTCCGATCAGATCCTGGGACGCGACAACGCATGGGCAAGCTTGTATGACGCGCAGCGGATCAATCCCAAGGGGCAAGCCAAAGAGTTCCTGTCCGAGAACCTCAACGTCGCTCAGCACTTCGTGGGCGACCGCCTCAACCCTCCGCAGGTCAAGTCGCCCGACGAGCTGGAAAATGGCGAGGGAGCGATCGTTGTTGCGAACGGCCGGAGGGCTGCCGCCTTCCGCGACGGGAGTGGGACGTTACGTACCTACTCGCACGTGTGCACACACCTTGGTTGTTACGTCCGGTGGAACCCCGCGGAGAAGAGCTTCGATTGTCCGTGTCACGGATCGCGCTTCGACCACGAAGGCCGCGTTATCCAAGGTCCAGCGGTGCGCGACCTACCTCCCCGCGATCTCTAAGCCGAGCGCTTCTATACTGGAGGTGCAGCGAGAGGGGAGCTCGGACGGACCGGGCTGAGAGGCGAGCTTGATCGCTCGCGACCCTTCGACCCGTCGGGTAATGCCGATGCTGGGAGGATCATGAACCCCAAGGTTGCCGTTATCGGCGCAGGAGCCATTGGCCTCAGCGTCGCCTGGGCGGCGGCGAAAGCCGGATCGCATGTGCGGGTCGTGGACCCCCGTCCGGGGGGAGGTGCATCCGGCATCGCGGCGGGCATGCTCGCACCCGTCACCGAGCTCCATTACGGGGAAGACGCGCTGCTCCGACTCAATCAAGAGTCCGCGGGGATGTTCGGCGACTGGATCGCGGAGCTCGAGGAGGCGAGTGATGTCGC
>JAXDJL010000097.1:0-22674 GCA_034665685.1 Actinomycetota bacterium
CTGAGCGTCGAGGCCGCACCTCTGATCGCGGTGAGAGGCGTTCTCAGCTCGTGCGACACGTTCGCCACGAAGTTGCTCTTGAGGCGAGCCAGCTCCTGGAACGACGTCGCCGCCGTCTCGGTCGAAGCGATGTCGCGCTCCGAGCGCCGGATCAACTCGATCATGTGTGCCGCCAGAACGCCGATCACGAAGATGTACCCCACACGTACGGTGACCTGGTAAGCGGGGCCTCCACCGTCGACGAGCACAACGATCAGATAAAGGAGAGCGCTTCCCGCCATCGCGGCGATGCCCCGGGGAAGATCGAAGCGCGTCACCGAGGCCGCGGCCTCCGCGAAGAAGAGGACGTAGTAAGGAGAGGCGAAACCACCGGTTGCCCAGATCCAGAGGACGATGAAGGTGTTGTCGAGGATCGTCAGGGCCAGCGGACCTGCGACGCCCTCAGCTCCGAGGTCGCGCCACAGGACGGTTGCCAACGCGTAGATCGCGGCGGTGACCATCACGGCAATCGCCACTCCCCATCGACCGGCCCGGTCGGCGAACAAGAGATAGGTCGCGCAGTTGAAGAGCACCACACCCAACCGGACGAGCGAGATGACCCTTTCCACTCGCGCCACTCGGTCTTCGGGGCGGAGGACGGGCGCCACCGGTTAGTGCTCCGTCCCGTGGAGTTGCACTAGCTCAGGTCGGCTGCAAGATCGGCGGCCCGGAGCGGGGTGCCGGTCGAATTCACCACAACCTCATCCCATCGGAGGGCGTTCCCGGGACGAAAGATCTTCTCGACCATCAGAGCGCCGGCGGCGGGGACTCCGACGAGACCGCCGAACTCACGTCGGGCGGTCGCCACGATCTGCGACGCGAGCATGTCCCCCAACAGGTAGTTCTGGTAATAGACGGGCGCCACTGCGAGATGGATCTTGGAGGCCCAACCTCCCTCCGGCGGCGACGGGGGTGGGGGGATGAGCTGAAACCTCTCCACCAGTTCCCACCAGCGCGCGTCGAGGTCGATCTCAGGATCCGCATACAGATCTCGCTCGAAGTGCACCATCACCAGACCCCAGCGCGCGAATAGGAGGCTCTGCGAAGCGGTTGCCCGGCGCAGCTCCGGTGCAAGCACCTCGACCTCACCGTCCGGGAGGCCGGCGAAAGTCTTCAACCACCTTGGATCTCGTACGAGTCTCCCAGAGAGGAGCGCTATCGCCTCGGTGACGAACGTGTGCGTCGGACGTCGCAAGAGATAAGGAAGGTCCGGATCGATCGATACGTCGTACGCGGCGTGTCCGGATTCGTGCAGCATCACGTCCACCCACCGCTCGCCCGGGACGACGTTCGCAAGGATCCTGACGTCCCCTGCGCGATCAACGTCGAGGCAGAAGGCATGCTGACACTTGTTCTCACGAGGATAGAGATCGCTGGCCGCGAGGACCGACGTCAGATCGATGCCCCAGCCGGCGAACGTTCGGGTCGCCAACGCGGCCGGGTCGGCGTCGGCGAATACCTGGTCGAGGCTCACCCGGCCCTCGAGGGGGAGGGCCTGGAAGAAGGGGTCTGCGTAATGCCAGGGGCGGAGTGCGTCTGTCTTGAACCTAGCGGCCAGCTCCTGGTCCAACGCCCCTTTCCACCTCTCGAACGGTTCTTGCGTGAGCTCTTCGAGCTCGCCGAGCACACCGAAGAGCCACTCCTCGGGAAGTTCCTGAAGCTCGAGCTCCATGCGGTAGTAGTCCGCGAACCCCAGGTTCCGAGCCGCGTGGTTCCGGAGCCGGACGAGCTCACGGATCCGGCCGGCGACGGCGGAGCCGACCTCCTTGGAAGCGCGCCAGAGACTCTCGCGCTTGGCCTCGTCGTCTGACGTCTTCAGCGCCGCCTCTATCTCGTTGTCGCTGTAACGGTGGCCACCCACCTGTGGTCGATGCGTGGCGAACACGCCTTCGACCTCGGTGGCGAGGGAGACCATCTCGGCTCGTTCGACATCGCCCATCTGGTTGCCCGTCAACGAGAGCCGTAGGACCTCGAGCTGCCTCTTGAGCTGGGGGTCGTGGAAGGGTTCGTGCAAGGCCGTGTTCACAGCCTCGAGAGCCTGAGGGTCGCCTTTGATGCGTCTTAGCTCCAGCTCCAGCTCGAGCCGGCGCTGCTCGTTCTCGGGGCCGGCGGCGATCTGCGTGTCCCAGTACGCGCGGTGGAAGTCGGTCTCCAGTTCCTCGAACCTCGACTCGAGGTTCGCCACGAGCCGGTGCGCAGACTCAGCCACTCATCCCCCCGTTTCTCGTCGGAAGCGCACGATCCTAGTCTCTGGATCCGACCAGCTCGAAGTGCCAGGGCTCATTGGGTAGAGGGCTATGCAGTGGCAAACCAAGCTCACCGATCAGCCGGACCGCCGTGGCCAAGTCGCCTCTGAGGTCGACGGCCAGGCCCCTCTCGTGGAACGAGGTTCCCGGCCGCGCCACCCAGTCGTCGGCTATCTCGGGGTCACCGTAACGAAGCAACGCTTCCTGCCACAGCACCTCTTGTTCGTCGTGCCGTCTGAACCCCGACCCGATCTGGACGCGGCCTTTGGCCGCCGAGATGAGCTCATCGACAGCCGCCGCTAGATCCGGGTCGAGCGAGGCGACGCCGGCCGCGGGACCGAGTCGGGATGGATCGATGGCCGCTTTGGCCTCGGCGCGCACACCGTCGATCTCGACCTCCACCTGCACGAAGGGCGTCCCCAGCGCGCAGGAGCACGCCGTGAGGCGAGCACCGTTCATCTGTGCGTAGGCGCTCGCTTGTTCCTCCGGGGATCCCGAGCCGGCGATGGTTCCCTCGACGGCAGCTGCGAGTGCAGCACCGTCCGCCGCCAACTGCGCGCGGGTGCGCAGGGACGAGACGTGAGCGAGTGTGGACGTGAAGCTAGCGAACAGAAGCGTCAGCGCCAGGCAGCAGGACGCAAAGACCACGGTCACGGGCTCTCGATCCTCATCGTCGCCTCGGCCGACAAGGTCGCGGGACCGACGAGATGCCCGACCAGAGGAAGCCGGCGACCTCCTTCGAAGCGGATGTCCACCGTCACGGGCTCCCCCTGCACCCGTCGCTCGGACTCCGGGGAGATGGTGACAATCAGAGGCTGGAGACCTCCTGCCTCGGCCGCCGCCCGGACATGGTCTGCATCCGGATCCACCGCGGCAACGCGCACGGCCTCACGCGCGGCGTGCCACACGCGAACCTGATCCCCCACCACCACGCCTACCTGAACGAGAGATACGATCAGAAGCATCAAGATCGGCAGGCACAGTGCAAGCTCGAGGGTGGCCTGCCCACGCTGCTCCGCGCAGCGTCGACTCAACCTTTGGCGTTATCTATGAGGCCGGAAACGATCGTCTGGAACATCTGCGTCAGTGATCCAGACTTCACAAACGCCGCGAACACTCCGACGATCAAACCTGCCACGAGCAACACGAGCGCATACTCCGCCGTCGTCTGTCCGTGCTCAGGATAGAGCAGGGCCTTGATCCGAGTCATCTGCACCTCCACAAAAGGGCCGGACTTTCGCCGGCGGGTGCAGCTACTTCAATCGAGGGGCGGGACGCGCGGTGTGAAAGACATCACATGCCGCCGGTATCGGCGGGGACGAGGTTGATGACATCGCCTTTCGAGACCCCCCACGCTTCGAACTGACCTTGATTGACCTCGAGCGTGCCGCGGTATGGCGCCCCCGGGTCGTAAAGCGTCGAGTTCGTCTCGCAAGGTTCCATGTCGACGATCTTGAGGATCTTGCCGTCGACGTCGAAGTAGGCGATCGAGAGAGGCAGGTAGGTGTTCTTCATGTAGAAGCCGCCGACGTTTTCCTCGAAGAAGATGAAGGCCATACCGGCATTCGCGGCCATCTCCGTTTGGAACATCAATCCGAACTGTCTCTGTTCATCCGTTTGAGCGATCTCGATGTTCACCAGCCGCGATCCGTCATCCGTTTCGATCAGGGCCGTCCCTCGACCGAACTCGGGTCTTTCGGGGGGGGAGGGTTCGGGGGGATCGCAGGTCTCGACCGTGGCACTGAAGATAGACGCCTTGGGGCTCGGAGGAGGAGCATCGTCGTCGCTCGCGCATCCTCCCAAGACCAACATGAGGAGCACCAGCCATCCTCCGATGAGTTTCATGGCGAGAGCTTCGCGTACATCCAAGCCTTCTCGGAACGACTACAGAGGAGCGATCCCTCTAACGAAGGGAGCAAGGCCCAGGAGCGCGTACGCGGGGAGTACGCACAAGGTGAGGGGAAGCACCATCATGACGGGGGCCCGGCGGAGGGCGACCTCGAAGTCGCTGGCGGCCGCCGCTCGGCGTCCTCGGGCGAGCTCCTCCAGCACATCTGCAGCAGGCAGACCGCGCCGGTAGGACCGCGCGATGGCGGGCGCCAACGCGTTCACAGGCCCCTCACTGAGCGAGAGAGCGCGCGTCCAACCGACTCCGAGTCGCACGCGTCGAGCGGCGCGCTCGAGTTCGTTGCGTATCTCCTCAGGCGCGACGGCGAGCGCCACCGACATGGCGACCGCAAGTGTTCCACCCGCACGAAGCACTCCGGCCAGGCATTCCGCGACCTGAGCTACCTCGTCATCGCGCGGCGGCGCGGGAATCAGGCTGGAGACCCATCTGAGTCCTCCGGCACACAGAGCCACGCCCAGTATCAAGATCGCGCTGCCGGTCACGTCGAACATCGAAGACCGCGCAGCAGGCATCAGCGGGACGAACGCCAATGGCAACCCCGCCACCAGACGGGCGGACATCCTGGCTCCGGCGGAACCGGCGCCGGCCGAGCGGTTCGCCTCAACGCGACGGCGAGTCGCTGCAGAGACCCTTTCCAACATCTCGGCTAGCGAAGCACCACTCGAACGATGCACCACGAAAGCGGCCGCGATGGCATCGGAGACCTCGTCCAGTTCACGCGCCGCGCGGATCGCGTGCTCCGGCGCGGCGCCAAGCGTTACGCGGCGGGCAACTCGCTCCAGGACCCGCTTCAAGGAGCTCGGTGCATGCTCGGGCCACAGGGTCACCGCGGCACGCGGAGACGCGCCCGCTCGGATCAGCGACGCGAGCGCGTCGACGGCTTCCGCAAACTCGGCCGTCATGCCAGCACTATCTCCTCCACTCGCCGTACGCCGCCCCGCCGTTCGAGGTGCACAACGGCATCGATCGCATCGCTCACGGCGGCCTCGAGAGCCGCTTCCCCAGGGCCACCCTTCGCTTGGAGCGCAAGGGAGACCAGCCGCCTCGTCGCATGCGCAGGCGAAGACGCGTGGATGCTGGCCATCGAACCCCGGTGTCCGGTGGACATCGCGGCCAGAGCGGTAAGGCTTTCGGCCCCGCGGACCTCGCCGACGACGATCCGGTCGGGTCGCATGCGCAGTGCGGCTTTCAACAGCGCATCCTGGTCGATCCCGCCGGTTCCCTCGATGCTGGGCCGGCGAACGAGAAGCGACACGGCATGCGCGCCGACGGGTCGCAGCTCCGATGTCTCTTCGATCAGCACGACGCGCTCGTCGGCAGGGATCTCCGACAAGAGAGCGTTGAGCAGCGTGGTCTTGCCGCTTCCGGTGGCGCCGCTGATGAGGATCGTCTGTCGATCGCCGAGGAGGCCCCTAAACAGGTCCGCCTCGCGTCGATCGAACATCCCAAGCAACTGCAGCGAGTCGAGGTCGAACGGAGCAACCGGGAAGCGGCGGATAGAGACGAGGGGTCCCCGCGGAGCAACCGGAGGGAGCACGACGTGAAAGCGGGATCCATCGAGGAGCCGAACGTCTGCGATCGGTGTGACCGGGTCCACGCGGCCCCCCGCCTCGCCCATCAAGCGTTCGATCAGCTCCAACAACTCTGTTTCGTCCTCGAATACAAGATCTGATCGTTCCAAGCAACTTCCCCGGTCCACCCAAACCTCGAACGGTCCGTTGATGACGATGTCGGTAACGGTCTCGTCGTTCATCAGCGGAGCGAGGGGGCCGAATCCATCGACGTGGTTGACGAGCTCCTCGAGGACGTCCGCCACATCGGTCGCGGGCACCTCCGAGACAACGAGAGATCTCAGCTCGAGTCGACGCGAGCCCGGATCCAGATCCGCCAACTCATCGTGTTGGAGCACCAGGTCGCGCAGACGATGCACGGCGGCGCGCGTCACGATCCACCGCCGGTCGACAGGGACTTCGCGAGAGCTTCGATCCTGCGATTCCAGCGGGACCAGGGCCTCGTCAAGAGGCGATGCTCGTCCTCCGCATCCCTCAAGCCCGGAGAGTGAGGGAGCTCGATCGCAACCGGATGCCCAAGCTCTTCCCGTAGAGCCGAGGTGGTCACGTCGCTACCGCGGCCCAGCCGGTTGATGACGAAGGCCACCCGCGTGAATCCCGAGAGGGACCTCGCGAAGCATCCGGCCCTATCCACACCCTGGGAGCTCGCTGCGACGACAACGACCAACGCATCGCAGGGCGCCTCGATGCTCGGCAGCTCCAACTCGCCAGGGGGAAGGTCCACGATCACGCGCTCGAAACCCGCGGCCGCGTGTCCCACGACCTCGGGCATCGGCGGAGCGGGTGCTACGGATGAGGGGGCGACCAAAACGCGGAAGTTCCCCGGGACGGGGATCGAGGACAGCCGCGTCGTCATGGGGTTGCCGTCGAGGTCGGCCCACGTCCTACTTCCTTCGCTGAGTCCGAGTCTTCCCGCGACGCCTCCCCACGACCTGTCCAGGTCGATGACACAGGTGGACCAGCTGGAGGCCATCGCAGCCGCCAGGTGCAGAGCAACCGACGTGACACCGACACCTCGGCTGGCCGCCGTCACCGCCACGACGCCGCGCGGCGGCGCCAAACGCTCTCTTATCTCCGCGATCACTCGCTCGGGAGCGGCCGGATCGAAGGCGATCCCGCCCCCCTCCGGCACATCCGGGCCCACCACCACCACATCCACCTCTCCCGGCGGAGTGGTGTGAAGGGACACCACCCAATCGGGTGGTGCAGCATCGAACGCACGGGCGGCGGACGCACGGATCGAGTCGTCCCGGCTCACGATCGCCACCTTCAGGCCCTGCATCTAGCGAGCATCTCGGGGGCGGTGGCCGCGCCTGTGGCACCGGTCACTTCCAGAAGGGTGACAATCAATGGAGTGGAAGCAGCCTTCTTCGATCTCGACAAGACCATCATCGCCCGCTCGAGCCCTCTCGCGCTCGGCCGGTCTTTCTTCCGCGAGGGTTTGATCGGGCGTTCCTTCTTGCTCAAGGCGCTCTACGCGCAGCTCGTCTTCCACCTCATGGGCGCGGACGAGGAGAAGATGGAACGCATGAGACTGGAGGCGCAACGCCTCACGAAAGGGTGGGAGCAAGAACGCGTTCTGCAGGTCGTGACCGAAGTGCTCGACGACGTCATCTCCCCGTTGATCTACGCGGAGGCGCTCGAGCTGATGCACGACCATCGCGCGGCCGGACGTCTCGTCTGCATCGTTTCCTCATCTCCGGAGGAGATCGTGAAGCCGCTGGCGGAGATGTTGCGCGTGGATGATTTCATCGCCACCCGGCCCGCTATCGAGGACGGCAAGTACACGGGTGAACTGGAGTTCTACGCGTACGGCCCCAACAAGGCCGAGGCGATCCAGAAGCTCGCTGAGGAGCGAGGGATCTCGCTGCCGGACTCCTACGCTTACTCCGACTCGGTTACCGATATGCCCATGCTGGAGCTGATCGGCCACCCCGTCGTCGTGAACCCCGACAAGGATCTTCGCCGGATCGCGGACGAACGTGAGTGGGCGATCGAGTGGTTCCGCAACCCGGTGACGCTTCGTTCCCGCCTACCTCAGATCAAGGCGCCGGAGATGACGAGATCGAACGGTGTGGCGGCAGCGGCCGCTCTGATCACGATCGCGGCCGCCATCTGGTGGGTCGCGCGCCGGACCGAAACGCAGTCCGGCTAGGAATCGCCGGGAGAGGATTCCTTCCTGACGATCGCCGCGACCGACAAGACGATGATCGTTGCGCCAAGCAAGATCACGGGCGTGATCTGCTCGCCGAGGAGCCACCACCCCAGAAAGATCGCAACGACCGGGTTCACGAACGCGTAGGTCGCGACCTTGGAAATGGGTGCGTTCTGCAGCAGCCAGACGTAAGCGGTGAACGCCAGCCACGATCCGGCCACGATCAGATAGCCCAACGCCACGATCGACGAGGTCGAGAACGAAGAGAAGTCGAGCCCACTCGCTTCTCCGTGGATCAGTCCGGTGATCAGCAACACCACCCCACCGGTCATCATCTGCACCGCCGTCGAAACGAAAGGATCTCCGGGCAGCGGGAGGGAACGCGACATGAAAGACCCGATGGCCCATGACGCGGAGGCCAGCACGATCAGAAGCATCCAGCCGATCGGCACTCCCGTCGTTCCGGATCCGGGCAGCACGAGGATGCTGAGCCCCACGAAACCGATCCCCACGCCCACGAAGGTCGAGCGCCCTACGCTCTCGCCTTTGAGTGCTCGGAGCAAGACAACCCACAGCGGAACCGAGCCGATTATCAAGGCAGCGAGCGCCGAGGGCACGCTGCGTTCCGCAAGGGTTACAAGGCCGTTGCCACCGAACAGCAGGGCCGTTCCCACGATCGTGCAGGCGAATATCTCGCGCGCCTCCACGCGAATTCTTTGAGTACCCCCGCGTGCCCACAGGAACAGGTAGGCCACAACGCCGGCGACCGTGAACCGGACTCCGGCCGTCAGGAGTGGGGGAAGCGTCTGGACGGTGACGCGGATGGCGAGGTAGGTCGAGCCCCAGACCACGTACACGACTCCGAGCGCCGCCCAAACGAGCCAACTGGGAGCAGTGCTGTTGCCCTCGGCGGCGGCGCCGCGCGGGACGGGGGGCGCGTCGATGGCAGGAGACATGGTCTCCCCAGCCTCGCGTACAGAGCTCATATGACCCGCAACAGGACCGGGAAAAACGCTATTCCGCCAATGAGAAAACTCCGAAGAATCCAAAGCGAAGTGACCGAACGTCGGCGTGAAGGAATGGGCGACTCAGAAGTTGTGAAGGGAACCGGTTCGCCTACCTTCGCGCTCGAAATATCTGAAAAGGCCATACCCGATGATTGCGTATCCAAGGCCGATCGCGGCCTCCATCGAAAGGTCACGTCCGATACCCGCCATCGATCCAGAATCGGCAACCACGCGCGCTGCTGCTATCCCGTGTGTGAGAGGCAACATCTCCCCGATGCCGCGCATCCACCCGGGGAGCACCTCCAAGGGGATGTTCACACCGCACAAGAGCAGCATGAGGAAATACATGAGGTTCGAGATGAAGAAGACATCGCGGGCTCGGAGACCCACCGTTCCTAAGGTCATCCCGAAAGCGGTACAGGAGAGAACCGTTATCAAGAGGACGGCTGCAAGACCGGGGATCGCTCCCCAGGTGACGTCGAAATCGAGCAGTACCGCTCCAAGCACGAACCCGAAGACCGAAACCAGCAGGCCGTTCGCGATCAATGGTGCCGCGCGGCCCAGGAACAACGCGATCCGGCTGGCCGGGGAAGCGAGGAGGGGCGACAGCGTTCCGAAGTACCTCTCGTTGGCGATCGTCATCGTCATCCCGTAGATGCTCGCCATCGAACACGCCTGTACCGCATTGCCGACCACGAAGAACGAGTCGTCGCGGAGCCCACTGAATCGACCGACGTAAGCGAAGAAGATGATCTGGAAGGCCGGGCTACCGAACATCGTCGGGATGTAGATGGCAGGCCGCAACCAATTGAACAGCGCCCGATAGCTGATGAGGCCGCCGATAAAGAACACGCGCCAGGGAGCCGGGCGCGTCAGGACCTGCGTGCTCACGTCAGTGCCAAGGTCGCGCGCTCGCGCGCGAGCCGCTCGAAGTTGCGGATGCAGAATGCTCCGAGTGCCAGATAGCAGAGTCCCAGGAGGATGGTCATCGCCACTTGGGGAAGAACATCACCGCCGAAGGCCGCGGAGCGGATCGCCTTGCTGCCCCAGGTGGGAGCCAGGATGAAACTGATCGGCGACACCCAATCCGGGAGCAGCGACACCGGCGCAAGCAAACCCGCGACAAGCCACACCGGGTATTCGAGGAGATTGGAGAGCGCGTTGGCGTTCCTATAGAGGACGAACGTCGAAGCCAGAAGAAGCCCGAGCAACCCCAACCCCAACACGGTCGCCGCAACGGCGACGAAGAACAGAACAGGGTGAACCAGCTCGAGTGGAATTCCGAACAGGAGACGTCCCCACAACAGAGTCGCGGTAAGTGAGTACAGCCCGACGGTCGATGTTGCGAGCGTTGCCGGGAGCAGGACGAGCACGAACGGGGTCGGTGCGGCCATCAGCAACTCGAGCGTTCCCTGGTAGCGCTCCCATTGAATGATCCCGCCCGAGCCGAACAGGACCGTCGACCAGATCCCCATCAGTCCGGCCCCCAAAGCGACGTAAAGGAGGCTGTCGCCGCGTCCTCCGGCCCGGAACATGTAGAACGCGATCGTCGCGAAGATCACCGGCTGGATCAAAGACGTGAGGATGAAGAAGAGCGACTGGGACAGGTTCTTGAGGGCGAACACCCACCCGAACAACAGGAGCCTGGCGATCGGCACCCACCGGCCGTTCACGAGACCTCCTCAACCATCGCAACGTAGGCGTCCTCCAGCGTCGGTTCGCGCGCGATGACCCTCCCGATCCGTACACCGTCGAGATGACCGAGGAGCGTTTGCGTCAACTCGGAGCCACGCGACGATTGGACGAGAAGGAACTGAGCCTGGCCCCTCTCCTCGACCGCTACCGACGCTACGCCTTCAACGCCGCGCAATCGTTCCAGAGCCGGTTCTTGAACGCCGAATGCTTCGACCTCGATGATCGTGCGGTCTGCAACGTTCCGTTTGAGTTCTTCCGGCGTACCCGCGCCGATGATCCTTCCGCCGGCGATGACTGCGATGCGGTCGCACAGACTGTCCGCCTCGAACATGTAATGCGTCGTCAGCAGCACGGTCTTACCTCGTTCCGTGAGCGAAGCGATCGTGTGGCGCAGCTCTCGGGCTCCCACGGGATCGACACCGATCGTCGGCTCGTCGAGGAAGACGACCGGCGGGTCGTGGATCAGGCCGCGCGCGATGTGCAGACGCTGGCGCATCCCACGAGAGAACCCTTCGACCCGTTCCTTCTCGCGACCCGTGAGCCCAACCATCTCGAGGAGCTCCCCTATGCGCTGCTTCTGCTGCCGCGCCGGCACGCCGTACAACTCCGCGAAGTACCTCATGTTGTCGAGGGCCGACAGACGTTCGTAGAGACCTCGGTCGCCGCCGAATACGTAACCGATCCGCTCCCGCACGGTGGCCGCATCCTTGACGACGTCGTACCCAAGCACCTTGGCGGAGCCGGCGGTCGGGATCAGAAGGGTGATCAACATCTTGATGGTCGTGGTTTTTCCGGCTCCATTGGGGCCGAGAAGTCCAAAGAGCTCGCCCTCCGCCACTTCGAAGGAAACGCCCCTGACCGCCTCGATCTCGACCGAGCGCCGCTTCAGGATTCCGGTGGTGGTTTGGTACGTCCGCCGGAGGTCGACGGCTTCGATCGCTATCACGTCGCCACTATCTCATTACCGGCCGGCGGGTCGCATAATGGATGCATGAACAAAAACAATTTCAAGACAACGATCCTCCTTGCAGCACTCGGAGGGTTCCTCATCTTCGTCGGCAGCCGTTTCGGAACCGGCGGTGCCATCCTCGGGCTCGCGCTAGGCCTCCTCTTCACCGGTGCCTCCTACTGGTTCAGCGACAAGATCGCCGTTACGGCGGCCCGGGCGAAACCCGTGTCGGAACAAGAAGCCCCCGAGCTCTACCGCATGATGGGAGAGCTCACGATGCGCGCGAACCTTCCGATGCCGCGCCTCTACCTCATCCCCTCGGAACAGCCCAACGCATTCGCAACCGGCCGGAACCCTCAGCACGCGGTGGTTGCGGTAACCGAAGGCATCATGAAGATCCTCACCGAAGACGAGTTGAAGGGCGTGCTCGCGCACGAACTGATGCACGTGGGCAACCGCGACATCCTCATCAGCAGCGTCGCTGCATCGATCGCGATGGGGATCACGTTCATGGCGAGGATGATGATGTGGGGTGCGATGTTCGGAGGCGTCGGAGGCCAGGACGACGAAGGAGGCGGCGGCATCTTGGGCTTGCTCGCCATGATGATCCTTGCGCCGCTGGCGGCCGCCGTTCTGCAGATGGCCCTTTCCCGTTCGCGTGAGTTCGAGGCGGACCATGACGGGGCTCATCTGATCGGTAGCGGCGAGCCTCTCGCCCGCGCCCTGGAGAAGCTCGAGGTCGCAGCCAAGAAGATCCCGATGAACGTCAACCCCGCGCAAGCGAGCATGTACATCGTCAATCCCTTGACCGGCCGGAAGGTCAACTTCGCAAAGATGTTCTCGACCCACCCGCCGACCGAAGAGCGCATCGCTCGTCTGCGGTCCACGCCGGCTCACTAGAGGAGCGACAGCTGCTCGGTAGGTTCTGCCCGCGGTCGGGGGGCCGGCTTCCTGCGAGGACGCGGTCGCTGCGCGGGCGAAGGCGGTTGCTGTCTGACCATCGCGGCAACCTTCTTCGATAACGCGGCGCGCGCTTCCTTCGAGGCATAGGTCCTGCTTCCGTACAAGCGCTCGTACGTCGTGACGAGCTCGGGGTACGCGTCCTGCAGCCACTCCATGTAGACCTCGCGCACCTTCGGACGCAGGTGAAGCAAGATCGGCACGACGTAGGTCGCTCCGGCCCCCACGCACGCCTCAACCACTTCGCGAAGCTGAGCCTCACCCCCGCTGATGCCTGGGAGCACCGGAGCGATCAACACTCCACATGGGATGCCCGCATCGTTCAGTTTCTTCACGGCCTCAACGCGTTTGCGCGGATGGGGCGTGCCTGGTTCGCTCTTGCGCCAGGCATCCTCGTCGAGGGTTGGGATCGAGAAGGCCGTGGTGACTTCCGACACCGACGCAGCCTCCTGTAGGAGCTCCAGGTCGCGCAGGATCAGGGTTCCCTTCGTGAGGATCGAGAACGGGTTCCGGAACTCGACAAGGGTTTCGATGATCCCTTTGGTTAGCTGATAGCGACCTTCCACCCGTTGGTACGGATCGGTGTTGGTCCCCATCGCGATGCTCTCGCCCTTCCAGCGCTTGGCACGCAGTTCTTTCCTCAACAGTTGCGGCGCGTTCACCTTCACCACGATCTTCGTTTCGAAGTCCTTGCCCGCGTTCATGTCGAGGAAGGTGTGCGTGGACCGAGCAAAGCAGTTGTGGCTGACCACCCCGTTGGCGATGAAGTCGCCGGTCGTCGTCGTGATGTCGAACATCGGCATGGAAAGTCCGAGGGGCTCAATCGAAGCGACCTTTAGGTTGACGGTGCATTTGATCGCCGTGCCCTCGAAGGTCCGCTTCCGGGTGATAGCTGGATCCACGGTGAGGAAGAACCTCAGTTTCTCGTGCAATCCACCGAGAAGCCGCACGACTTTGATGGGCTTGTTAAACCCTTTCTGTTCCTCCAGTGCGTAGGCGAACCCGAGCCGGGACAGACATCTGCAGATGACTCGGATCATCTCGTGATCGGAATTTGAGATTCGAAGGATCAGAGTGTTGAAGCCGCCCTCGGCGTCATAAACACCGCCCAGAAACCCTTTCACCCAGTCGTCCGACGGTCGAGTGGGCCATCTGATCAATTGCTCGATCGCTTCGACGGAGGCGCGAGCCGACGTACGGATGGCGCGAGCTGACCGCTGGTTCCCGACGGCCTCGTGGAAGACGAATTCCTGAGTCGTTACAGAAGCGGAGGCGAGGAACTCCTTCGTGCGGCGCAGAGCCTCGAAATCGACCAGAGCCAATCTGAATCGATGAACGTCTCCCACCGTTCGGCCCGGACGTTCGTACGAGTAATGGCCGATGTGTCCGTCACCGCGGATCATGCCGCTGAGATAACCGCGACGATACTCATCGTTGTGTTCGGGCGGCGACGCGAGCTTGCCTACCCCCATCAGCTTGTTGTTGAGCGTGAGATGGGGACGCCGTATCGGGCCGGTCCATTCCGTACCGATGACGTGCTTCCATCCGCGTGTTGTGAGGAACCGATGATCGCCGCTGGCGATCATCTCGGTGCCATCCTCGAGCGTCACCCGGTATGCCTCTTTGAACGTCTCCCAGTGGGCGAGGACTTCGCTCGTTGTGTAGCGCCGGTACTTTCCGTCGAACGTGGTGCCGTAGACGCGATCCCCCACAACGATCTCTTCCAGCAGTTTGGTGCGCCCGTCGGCCATCAATATCGGGGTTGAACCCACCATGCAGAATTTGCACGCATGCGTGCAGCCCCTGTAGGCGTTGATGGTCCAGCTGAAAGGGAAGCGGTTGCCGGGGACGTGGTTGATGATCGACTTCGCTTCGGTCTCGATGAACTCGATCCCGCGGAACGACGGTGTGTCGAAGGTGCGGCGGGCTACCTCGAACAGCTGGTCGGGCATGGTCCATTGTAGAACATACGTTCGATAGTTGCGCAAGGCCCTAGGGCGGCCTCTAGCCCGAGGAGGCGAGATCCTCCTCCGGGAGCGATCCCTCGGGGAGACGCGCCCGGCGGGCATGAGGGAGTAGCTCGACGGCCACGATCGCAGCGAGGATCAGGCCCGCCCCCACCCACCCCGTGAGATCCAATCGCTCGTCCGCCAAGAGGTACGCGAAAAGGCCGGCGAAGGCGGGCTCGCTGGCCAATATCAGCGCGGTTCGAGCCGGTGGAGCGTGACGTTGCGCGTAGGTCTGCACGAAGAACCCGAGCGCGCTCGCGATGAAGGCCGTTACCGCCAGTGCGGTCAGCACCTGTCCCGAGCGAGGCAGCTCGAGATCGCCACCCACGAGAGCGGCGAGGAAAGTCACCGACCCACAAACGCCGAGCTGCACGGCCAACAAGGCACCGGCCGGATGCTCCCTCACGGCCTTGCCCGTTGCAAGGATGTGGCCCGCGAACGAGCACGCGCACAGGAAAACCAGAACGTCACCCGAGTTGATGCCGCCCGCGCCGCCCGAGAGGAGCAAGAGGCCGACCGTCGAAACGGCGGCTGCCGCCCACGCGGGTGCACCCGCCTTCTGTCCCAGGAAAAGAGCGCCAAACAGCGGAGTCAGGACAACGAACATCCCGGTGATGAATCCGGCGTTGGACGCGCTCGTACGCTCGAGTCCCATGGTCTGGAATATGTAGCCGGCGGTGAGCCATCCGCCCATGACGACACCGGCTCGCAAGCCATCCGATCCGAGACTCCTCAACTCGCGTCGGAAGACGAGTCCCACGACCAGGGCGGCCGCGCAGAACCTGAATGCGAGGAACGACATCACCGGCATCACGGCGATCGCGTCCTGCACCATCACGAAGGTCAGTCCCCAGACGGCGGCGACCGCGATCAAAGCCAGTTCGGCGAGGACCGTCCGATCGCGCGGCATGGAGGAACGGTAGCCGCGCTGCGGCTTGTTAAGCCACCTTCTCGATGGCCGGCGAGCTCCTGTTTCCGGCGACCAGGTCCAGCACCGCTTCCTCGACGGGACCCTGGAGGGACGGTTCTCCGAACGCGTCGACCGCGCCCAGATCCTCGAGCACCCCGCCGATCGTCACCCCGGTGGTGAAACGATCAATGACGCGTGGATCGATGTACGAGGCCCGGCACACGGCCGGCGTGTTCCCCATGTAGTGGGCAACTTCTTTCACGGCGCGCGAGATGGCCCTCTTGCTGGCCGTCTTGGAAGACACCGTTGGATAAGAGACCGCGAGCGCAACGGATGCAAAGACGGTCGCGTGCCAGGTCCGGAAATCCTTCGCGGAGAAATCGCCACCGGACAAGTCCTTCAGATATTCATTGATGTCGGTCGAGCGGACGTCGCGCCAGCGCGCCCCCGTCTTGAAGGCCAGTAACTCCTCCCCTCCCGAGCGTCTCCGTTTGAGTACCTGAACGCATTCCAAGACGGCCCGGTCGACGACCGAGGTTTCACGCCACTTGCCGCTCTTGGCCACGTACTCGAAGGAAACCCTTCCGCCCCCAAGCGTCACGTGATCCTTGCGGATCGTGGCGAGGCCGAAGCTGCCGTTCGAATCTGTATACGACTCTCCACCGACGCGGAAGAACCCTCTGTCCAGTAGCCGCACCGCACAGGCCAGGGAGCGCTCACGCGGCATCCCGGGAAGCGCAAGGTGCTCGGCCGTCTTCGTCCTCACGTCTGGGAGAGTCTTTGCGAAGTCCTCCATCCGGTCGAACTTCTCCTGATCCCGACGGAGCCGCCATTGATCGTGATACAGGTACTGCTTGCGCCCCGCGGCATCGGTCCCGATCGCCTGGATGTGACCGTTCGGGTGCGGACAGATCCAAACGTCGGTCCAGGCCGGCGGGATCCCGAGATGGCGGATGCGCGACAGCACCTCCGCGTCCTCCACGCGCCCGCCTTCATCTATGTACTCAAAACCGCGTCCACGACGGCGCCGGCTGATACCAGGGCCTGCGCAGTCCGCTCGACGTAACCGAGGCAAGGGGTTCCTTTCTTCTGAGGGAGGGGTTGTACCCCCTCAACCCCTTCTCCACACCTCGCTTCGAAGGCGAGGGATGCATAGGTTTCGGGTGCAAAGAAACCATTGGAATTGGGTAAGACACCTACAGAAGACCTAAATCAAACAGAGGAAAGGAGACAAAGATGTCATCAATCATCGAGCAGTCGATCGAAGTCAAGGTCCCCGTAAGCACGGCCTACAACCAGTGGACGCAGTTCGAGGAGTTCCCTCGGTTCATGGAGGGCGTCGAGAAGATCATCCAGCAGGACGACAAGCGCCTGCACTGGGTCGTTGAGATCGGTGGTCAGACGCGCGAGTGGGACGCAACGATCACCGAGCAGACACCCGATCAGAGGATCGCGTGGCGTGCCGACGGCGACGTCAAGAACGCCGGGGTCGTGACCTTCCATCGCATAGACGACAACACGACGCGCATCATGTTGCAGGTCGAGTACGAGCCTGAGGGTCTTGCGGAGAAGGCAGCAGACCTAATCGGGATCGTCAAGGGTCGGGTCAAGGGCGACCTTGCGCGATTCAAGGAGTTCATCGAGTCGCGCGGCAGCGAGACCGATGCCTGGAGAGGCGAGGTCGAGCAGAAAGACGTCTAACCCCATCCACAGTAACAACAGCGTTAAGAAGAGCCGGGTCTAAGGGCCCGGCTCTTCTGTGTGGATCGCGTTTGCGCTAGCCAGAGCCGAACGAAGCTCCTCTGCCTGAGCGGCGGGAAGCCAGCGCGCCGCCGAGTTCGAGATCGTGTCGACGCCGACCTTGATGCCGGCGCGACGAAGCGCGATCACCGTCTTGTAAACGAATCCCCGATAGGCCGCGGGGACCTGCACGCCCTCGATCTCCCCGGACGATGTCCAACCGGCTTCCAGTTCCGCGACGAGTGGTTCCTCCCACCACGCTTGATCCGAAGTTGCGGGGCGAAGCCCGAGTGGGATCACGTTCACCGGCCGGGATCCTTCGCGTCGCCAGAGCGGCGCCTCGTGAAAGTCCGCCTCGAAGAGGAAGCGGCGCTCATCGACCCCGCCGGGTGTCTCACCGCCCAACTGAAGGAACAGGCGCAGCACGCGGCCGTGTTCGTCGGGCACATTCCCCGCGTTGCGGTAGGCGATCGCTTCATCGCTGGTAAGCGCGCTCGTGGGGGGCCGAGGATCCTCGCCTCGCTTGATGCCGAGGAGGACCTGCTCCACCTCGGAATCGGTCATGAGGTACCAACCCTCGAGTGGCACCGCTTGTCTACCCGTTAGGACACAGCGCCGCGATGGCGTTCGAGATCTCTTCCAGGTCCACGCCCTTCTCGAGGTAGGCGTGAGCACCTTGCTCTATCGCTTGCTCGGCCACGCTCAAGGCCTCGATGCCCGAAAGGACGAGGATCTTCGTCTTGGGCGAGAGAGCTCTGATCTCGGGGATCGCTTGTAGTCCGTCCATCACGGGCATGGAGAGGTCCAGCACCATGACGTCCGGCTTCTCGCGGCCCGCTACCTCGACGGCCTCCCGACCATCCCCCGCCTCTCCGACTACCTCGAACTTGTCGGCGTCGAGGGCATATCTGAGCAGGGTGCGGAAGTACACGACATCATCTGCGATCACGACGCGGCAGGGCTTCATCTTGCAGATCTCGCTACGAGGGAGGGCGTGACGGAAAACATGGAGACAGAATCGCCGCTCCCGGGGTCGATGGCAAACAGGGCATCGCGCCGGTCGATCCCGTCGAGGGAGGAATCGCACGCTTCGCGGCAAACCTCCCTACGAGACCTTCTCGTGCCAGCAGGGAAGGATGGACGACCCTGGGGGTATCGATGAGATCGTTGCAACGCAATCTGGGACTGCTCCTTACGCTCTCGCTGCTGTCGGGCCTGTTCCTCGTTGGAGCGATCGCGCCGTCAACGACGGCCGGAGCCGCGACGCCGAGCTCGCTGGGAGCCGGGATCGAGATCCGCGGGGTCCACGACATCGGCGAAGAGGTGGCCATCACGGGCATCGTCTTCCAGCTTGCCGGCACGGGAGCCTCCGCAACGCCTTCAACCCCGGTGCCCGCCCAGTTCCTCCTGCAGGTACGCACCCCAGCCGGCGCGATACGAGGTCCGTTCGGCCCCTTCAAGGCAGCCGACGACGGCCGCTTCGAGGCGGTCCTTCCCGGTGAGGCAACCGAGGCGATCCCTGCCCCCGCCGAGGCCGGCTACCAGGCGGTCGCAGCGGTCGAGGTCGTCGACGCGTCCTACTCCGCTCCGGGAGGCGAGATCTGGTCTTCCGAGCGCGCCGGAGTCGCGGCCCTTCGGCTAAGCAAGTCGACCAGGAACGTCCGGATCCAAAACAGCTTCGTGTCGGCCGTCGGATGGGTGAAGCCGGGAGAGTCGTACCCCTCCAGGATCCTCGTCCGCAACTACAAGAAGAAGGCCGTTCAGAACGCGCGCGTCAAGGTAGGGCGCGTCAACGGGACGAAGTTCACGAGCGTGAAGCCCGCTCGCGGGTCGGGTCGTGCTCGGATCGTGCGCGGCTCGATCGCGTGGACGATCGGCAAGATCCCGGCGGCGGTCAAAGGCGTTCCGGGCCTCAAGACACTTCTCGTGAACGCGCGCGCAAAGTCCATCAAGAAGGACCCGCGCATCGTGTGGAAGAACCTCTCGTCCAAAGCGAAGCTTCGTTATCGCGGTCATCGCAAGGCGATCAAGTCGACGAGTCACGGACCCAAGGTCATCCCGCCCGATCAGACGTACGACACAGCAAGGTATGGGGACCGTCCCTTCCCCGTCGTCCCCGTCGACTACTTCGACCGGAAACACGCCACCGAACACAGTGGTGAGGTCTTGGCGAAGGTGATCAACTCGCCGAAGAAAGAGGGATCCACTTTCAACCTCTACCAGGAGATGTCCTACAAGCAGTTGTTCCCGAACGGAACGGTTCCTTCTGCGGGCATCGCCACCGCCGACTTCGACGTCAAATGGAAGAGTGATCGCTACAAGGAGGGCGGCTTCCAGTTCACCGAGCTCGCTCCTTCGGGAACGTGCCACGGCTCCACGCAGAAGGACGTCGCGGGAACCCCGCTCTACGCGGAACGGATCCAGGACGGGTGGTACCAGATGCCCGGAAACACCGACTACTACGGCGACGACCGATACGGCACCGCGATCATCGGCTCGGTGGCCGGACAGGGAAGTCTGCAGGCGATCGACGACGCGTGCGGTCCGACCGGCAAGGCGGTTTACGACGCGGCCCACATCGCGGACCCCGAGATCGACTACTCCGACTACGACACCGACAAGGATGGGGTCGTCGACTTCTTCATGATGATCTTCACCGGCGTGGGAGGGCACGGCGTCTCTCAGACGAGTGCGCCTCCGTACGACAACATCTGGCCCCACTCTTCAACGCTGGAAGATGCCTACACCGACGAGGAAACGGGCCTCAAGGGTTACATCTCCGACGACCAGCTCAAGGACCTCGAGGGCAAGAAGCTCTATTTCACGAACGCCGCGCGCGCTCAGATGAGCAGGAAGAAAACGAAGTTCCCGGTTTACGTGAGGGTCGGTCCCTACAACGTGAACCCAGAGGACTCCGTCGAGCACGCGAGCGTCATCTCCCACGAATACGGCCATTCGCTGGGACTCCCCGACTTCTACTCGACGGGCAGCCGCGAGACGTACGGCGACTGGAACCTGATGGCGACCGACAAGTCTCAGAACATGGACGTCTTCTCGAAGCAGGAGTTGGGGTGGCTGGTCCCTCGAGTTCTCGCCAAGGGGAAGAAGACGATCAAGGGCTGGCAGGACTCGAAGCGAAACACTCACAGGATCGATTGGCGCACGAAGAGCGGGAAGAAGTACCGCTTGACGGGGCGCGGCGTCAACAACGGCGTCGGGTACGTGGCTCCTCTCCCTAGACGACAAGTCATCGACCCCGCGAAGCTCAAGGAGGGCGCGTCACCGACTCACGTGTGGTGGTCGGAATCCGGGAATGATTTCGGATGCTCGCCTAACGGTGGGCACAACCTCGATATCTACCTTCCCGAGATCGAGGGCGTCGAGCCCGGCACACCGATCACGGTGACGTTCAAGTCCCTGTGGGAGATCGAGTGGGACTATGACTACGGCTTCGTCATGTATTCGACGGACCAGGGACAGACGTACACCTCGATGGCCTCGGACAACGGATACACGACGCCGGCCGCACAAAATCCCAACGCGAACGGTTGCCAGACGCAGTACGGCAACGGCCTCACCGGGACCTCCGGCTCCTATGAAGCGGGCACGGCGCAGGCGGACCGCGTCACCAGTGACTATCCAGAGGGACCGTTCCTCGAGGACTCCTACGATCTGACCGCTACGGCCGGCTCGCCGACCGTTCTTCGCTTCAGCTACGCGACCGATCCCGGCCTCGCGAAGAAGGGTTGGTTCATCGACAACGTGAAGGTCACCGCCGGCGACCAGGTGCTCTACAACTCGACGTTCGAAAAGCCGGACAAGCAGAACGCGATCTACAACGGGGGCTGCAACGAAGACCTGACGACCGCGCAGAAATGCACCCACGGATGGTCGTATGTCAACGCCGCGACGGGTTCCCCTGCCGACCACGCGTACTTCATGGAGATGCGTGATCGTTCTGGGTTCGACATGGATGGGAAGGGTCAGAACGACCGAGCCGCGATCGGCTTCGAGCCCGGCCTGCTCCTCGTCTACACGGATGAGGCGCACGGTTACGGCAACGCAGGAACGGACGATCCTCCGGCTCAGACTCCGCTCGACTCCCAGCCACAGCCGGGCGAAGCGGCTCCGACCCTCAACGACGCCGCCTGGACCGCAGCAGACGGAGACACCGTCTTCTCGGACTTCGGCCTGGGACACGTGGACAACTACGAGGACCCGGTGCCCGAGGACAAGGGCGAGGAGGAGATCACCGACGGGAACTGGCACTTCCAGTTCGGCTGTCTGAAGTTCAAGGTCTTGAAGATGACCGGGACCGACATCGCGGCCCACAAGAACCTCACGGGGAACGTGGCGGTGCGGATCGGAGCCGGTTGCGCCAAGTTCGATTACGGGTATTAGGGCGGCCTCGAGTCGCCGGGCCTACCCCCGTGGGGCGCCGCTCAGGCTGAAGCTCCTGAAGGGGGGGCCTTTTGCCCCCCTTTCGTCCTCTATCAGGGGCCTCTGACGCTCAAGAACGGCGCCTAAAAGGTCGATTCCAAAGGGACACCGACCAAGCCAAGGAACATCAGGATGAAGGGGCAATCCGACACGTCATCCCCCCTTCCGGTCATCGCGCCGGAGCGGCTGGGATATCTACAGGCGCTGCGTGGCATCTTCGTCGCCCTCGTCCTCTTCTCCGGGCGGTACGCCTCCCGATCCATCGGAGTCGATCTAGAAGAGCTCCTCCCCGCCTGCCTGGCCTATGCCGGCCCCCTCCTGTTGACCGAGATACTCCGCCGGGCCGGCAAGCTCTCCCGGCTGGTGGTCGGGATCATGCTGGTCGTCGACGCCCTCTTCCTCGCCTGGGTCACCTACGTGAGCGGAGGCCTCGACAGCCCTCTCCGATTCCTCATCTACACCCACCTCGTGGCCGTGACCTTGCTGACCTCCCACCGGACCGGGCTCAAGATCGCACTTCTGCACCTGGTGCTGCTCTTCGCTACTTTCCAGGCGCAGATCATCGGGATCCTTCCCCCCGAGGGGAGCCTGGCGACCGCGATCCGCCAGGATCTCAGCGTCTACCAGCCCCTACTTCTGGGAGCCCTTTCCCTCGTCCTTGTCGCCATGGGCACCGCCCCCTTCTCCTCCCTCAACGAGAGAGAGCTGAGGCGCCGGAAGGGAGACCTCGAGATCCTCGCCCGTTTGACCGAGGAGCTCGAGAACGCCGAGGGCGGAGATCACGTTGCCCGCACGCTCCTCGAGACCGTCTGCGAGACCTTCGGGTTCGAGCGGGGAGCCGTTCTGGCCGGCAACGACGAGCATCTGTTCCTCATGGCCGCTCTGGAGGGCCGGAGGCCCGCGGAGAACGTGCTGAACGTCGATCGGATCGTCCTCCAGGCGTGGAGGAAGAGGGACACCCTCCTGGTCGACCGTCTCGACCCCGTCCTCGACGGCAGCCTGACCGCCATGTTCCCGGGTGCCACCAACCTCTTGGTCGTGCCG
>JAXDJL010000098.1:0-9604 GCA_034665685.1 Actinomycetota bacterium
CAGGCATTCGAATTCATGTCCTCGGACGTCTCCAGCGAGAAGCCCAAGGCGTTGCTCGTGGAGCAGGTGGCCACGCAGATGCGCGAGGTGCACGAGAGCGGCCGACGGATCCTGTGGGTTGCCGGACCTGCCGTGGTCCACACGGGGTCGGGGCCCGACCTGTGCGCTCTGATCAAGGCCGGCTACGTGAACGCGCTGTTCGCCGGCAACGGGGTCGCCGCCCACGACATCGAATCCAACATGTTCGGCACCTCTCTGGGCGTTTACCTGTCCCATGGGCATCCGGCCGAACACGGGCACGAGCACCACATCCGGGCGATCAACGAGGTCCGGCGCCACGGGTCCTTCCGAGCGTCGATCGACGCCGGAGTGTTCGACGACGGGATCGTCTATCAACTGGTGAAGAACGATTGCGAGTACATCTTCGGCGGCAGCGTGCGCGACGACGGTCCCCTGCCCGAGGTCGTTTCGGACATGCTCGAGGTGCAACGCCGGCTGCGCGACATCATCTGGGGCGCGGACGGCAACGATCTGATCGGCTACTGCATAGTGGTGGGGACGATGCTCCATGGGATCGCAACGGGAAACTGCCTGCCGGCCTCCGTCCCCCTCGCCTGCGTCGACATCAACCAGGCAACGGTTACGAAGCTGATGGATCGAGGTTCCTTCCAGTCCATGGGCATCATCACGGACGTCGGCCTCTTCATACGCGGCCTTGCCGAGCACTTGGCACCCGAGCACGTAACCGACCCGATGAAGGACGCCAAAGCCCGCAGAGCAGGCTCGAACACCTCGACCTAACGTTCGAGCGTTAGAGGCCCAGACGCTCCGCGAGAATCTCCGCCAGTCCCGGCTTGGTCATCTCCTCTAACTCGTAGGAGACCCGGACCGCCGGCTTCTTGATGTTGATGATCTTGCGGAGGTCGATCGGGGTGGCCACGACAACGACGTCCGCGTCCGAGGCGTTGATGGTGTCCTCGAGGTCGGTGCGCTGCTGCTCCGAATAGCCCATGGCCGGGAGGAGCGATTCGATGTGCGGGTACTTCTCGAAGACTTGCTTGATCGAACCGACGGCCCACGGACGAGGATCGACGAGTGACGCCGCGCCGCCCTCTTTGGCGGCGACCACTCCCGCCCCGTAGGTCATCTCGCCGTGCGTCAGCGTCGGCCCATCCTCGATGACCAGGACGCGCTTCCCCTCGAGGGAAACGTCTTCGGCGATCGTGACGGGAGAACGGGCCTCGATGATCTTTGCCTTGGGGTTCGTCACCTCGATTGTCTTGCGCAACGACTGCACGTCCTCGGGACGCGCGGAGTCGACCTTGTTGATGAGGACTACATCCGCCATCCGCAGATTGACCTCGCCCGGGTGATACGAGGTCTCGTGCCCCGGCCGCAGCGGGTCGGCGACCGTGATGTGTACGTCCGGGTAATAGAAGGGAAGGTCGTTGTTGCCGCCGTCCCAGAGGATGACGTCCGCTTCTTCTTGCGCGCGTTTCATGATCTGTTCGTAGTCGACGCCCGCGTAGACGATGGACCCCAGGGCGAGGTGCGGTTCGTATTCCTCGCGTTCCTCGATCGTGCAGTCCGCCTCGAGCAGATCCTCGTACGTCTCGAACCGCTGCGCGGCCTGCTCGACCAGGTTGCCGTACGGCATCGGATGCCTGATGACCGCAACCTGCTTTCCGGCATTCTTCAGGATCTTCGAGACGGTGCGCGTCGTCTGCGACTTTCCGGATCCCGTACGTACCGCGCAAACGGCGACAACGGGTACCTCCGCGCGCAGCATCGTTGAACGAGGGCCCAGGAGCACGTAATCCGCGCCCGCGGCCAGCACGCGGGAGCCGAGGTGCATGACGGTTTCATGCGACACATCCGAATATGAGAAGACCGCCTCATCGACGTCAAGGTCACGTATCCAGGACTCGAGCGCATCCTCGGCGTAGATCGGGATGCCTGAGGGATAGAGATCTCCGGCGAGCTCGGTGGGATAGATCCGCCCGTCGATACCCGGGATCTGCGTGGCGGTGAACGCCACGACCTCGAAGGCGTCGTTGCCGCGGTACTTGACGTTGAAGTTGTGGAAGTCACGGCCCGCCGCCCCGATGATCAGGACTCGGCGCCGATGCGTTTCACCGGACGTTCCCATGTCGTTCATGACGCCCGACTATAAAGGCGCGGGCCGGCCTATATCGCGGTCCGGAAAGGGATGAATCCCACAGCCGACACCTTTAAGGTGGATGGATGAGTGCTCGAAAACTGACCAAGAGAGGCTCACAGCGGCGCGAGCAACTACTCGATGCCGCGTACCGCCTGTTCGCGGACCAGGGGTATCACGCCGCCGCCGTAGGGGACATCTGCGACGACCTCGGCGTCGGCAAAGGCGTCTTCTACTGGTACTTCGAGTCGAAGGAAGAGCTGTTCAAGGAATTGCTCCGGACCCACCTGTTTCAGTTGCGGCGCGCGCAGTGGGCCGCCATCGCAGCCGTGAACGACCCCGTCGCGCGGATCGAGCAGGGCATCAGGGCCTCGATCGACTTCTACCGGTTGGAGCCCGGCTACCTCTCTCTCGTCCGAACGGCCGGACGCTACGAGGAGTTCGCCGGAGTGCTCCAAGAGGGACAGGAGACGGTCGTCTCCGACACCGCGATCCACGTCAAGGAGGGAATGGCCGCCGGCACGATCCGTCACGGCGATCCCGACCTGATGGCACACGGGATCCTCGGCGCGATCTATCACTTCGTGGAGACGTACTTCGGCACCGACTCGGGGGCCGTGAACGACCGGCCTCAGCTCGCCGACGAGGCTGTCGCGTTCTGCCTCAGCGGGCTGCTCCAGCGCTGACGGCTATCTAGCCCAGATCCTCCGCCGTGAGCTGGCCCTCATAAGGTCCCCGGCCCGTCAGCACCGCCGCACCGCACCGCGCCGCCAACCGCACCGCCTCTCGCGGAGACCCGGTCGTCGCGAGACCGTAGGCGAGCGACGCAGCGAATGCGTCGCCGGCTCCATAGCGATCGACCACGGGGCCCGGTAACGGAACGGCCTCCCAACGTTCCGTGATTCCTCCGCGCGGCGTGAAGCTGCCTCCGCGCTCCCCTTCCGTCCACACCACCAGCCTCGGAGGCGGATCGATGAGTGATGCATCCTGCGCCTCGGTGGGATCGAGCGCGCTTCCAACGAGTGCATCCAGCTCCACGTTCGCCGCACAAAGAGTGTCGAAGACGCGCGAGGTCGCCACGAGGACCCGGGCCTTGCGGGCCGCCGCGAGCGCTCTCTCGTCGCCCGCCGTGAAATAGACCACGTCGCAATCTGCGAGCTCGTCCCACGGAAGGGGATCCTCGATGCTCGGACCAAGTCGCTCGCCGAGGACGGTGATGGTGCGCTCCCCCGTTGCGTCTATGTGCGTCACCCCGCGTCTCGTGGGCCCGGAGCGTCGCGCCGCGTGAACCTTCAGTCCTCGCGCCGTCAGATCTTCGTAAGCGCTTTCCCCGCGCTCGTCGTCTCCCAGAGCGGTGAAGAACATGGCATCCGACGTCAGCTTGCGTAGCTGCTCGGCCGCGGCCGCTCCGCCGCCTCCCGGCTCCTCCCACCACTGGGACGCGTGGACGATCTCCCCCTTGCCCGGCAGCCGGTCGACGCGGACGAAGTCGATCCACTCGACGTGACCAACCACGGCAGCCTTCACGTCACTCAGCCCTCACATCATTCGGGGAGCGTTGTGATGGCGAGTCCTCCCGCGTCTCTGATTGCTTTTTCCGATGCGCGCTCGGCGTCGGACAGTGGGTGGTACGCCAGCTTTTCCAGATCGAGGCCCAGGGCCGCCGCATCGTCCGGAAGCATCTGCTCCAACAGATGTTTCGACGCTAGCGTTTCCCCGGGTCCTGCGGTCTCTTGCACGCGGGCCGCTTCGTTGACCTCGTCGCCCAGAGCGGTGACGTCCAACCGGCCCCCCGGAACGAGCTGGCCCATGTAGAGGCTCCCTCCCCAGTGGACGCCGATCTTCATGACGCACTCGGAATCGACAACTTCTCTGAACACCTGTTCCGAGATCTCGTGGATCGCACGCGACGCGCGCACGGCGGCCGACGCCGCCTTCGACGCGCTCTCCAAGTGATCGACGAGAAAGAACGCGGAGGCTCCGTCGCCGGCGTGCTTGCCGATGATCCCGGCCTCCTCGGCGACGACGTGGTCGAACCCGGTCCACAGTCTCCGGACCAGCTTGAAGTAACCGGCGCTGGGCAAGCGACGCGACAGCCTGCCCGAATGATGCAGATCGCAGAACAGGATCGCCGCTTGGTGCGGGGCGGGGTCCACGAGGTCCGCCATGCGCTCGTACATCGCGACATCGCCGCGTGCGAGAAGCGAAACGAGATGGGCCGGCGCGCCGAGGAAGAAGAGGATGATCCAACCGACCAGCGCGCCGTCGTCTCCGTTCAGCCGTACGCAACCGACATCGACGCGATAGTCGGGTCGCTGACCGTCGCCCTTCGGATCGAGGTACTGGAACCCACCCACCCAGAAGAGAGGCTGATCCTCCGGCTGCATCCCTTCCAGCAACTCGGTGAACGGCTCGGGGACCACATCGCTCAAAGAACGCCCGGTCGCGACGTACTCCCTCATCATCAGAGGCATAAGGTCCTGGAACATCTGCAGCTGGCTCTCGGGCGCCACGGTGTCCAGCCAAGCGGGCTTCATGAACGCCTCCACCGCGTGGAGTCCCAGCCCAAGGTCCGTCTTCTCGTCCGTCTGCACGAAGTTGCGGGCCTCGTCCGAGATGAAGACGACACGCGATTCGGCGTCGAGGATCAGCGCCGCCCAGTTGACCTCCTCGATCCGCTTCGCCCATCCCTTGAGGCGCTCGTCCTCGAGCAGGTCGTCCATCGTCTTAGGCGGGAGGCTCTATCTGCAGAGCGCGGTTGAGGCCACGGACCGCTTGCCTGATCCTTTGCTCGTTCTCGACGAGCGCGAACCGGACGTGCCCGTCGCCGTTCGGGCCGAATCCGATGCCGGGAGACACGGCCACCTTCGCCTCACGAACGAGGAACTTCGCGAAGTCGAGTGAGCCCATGTGCGCGAAGCGCTCGGGGATGGGGGCCCAGGCGAACATCGTGGCCGGTGGACGCACCATCTCCCAGCCGATGCGGTCGAGCCCGTCACACAACGCGTCCCTTCGCGCCCGGTAGATCTCGCGGATCTGCTTGGGAACTTCGGGGCAGTCGTTCAAGGCGATGATCCCGGCGATCTGGATGGGTTGGAACACGCCGTAATCGAGGTAGGACTTCAGCTTGGTGAGCGCGCCGATCATCTCGTGGTTCCCGACCCCGAAGGCGAGCCGCCAGCCCGCCATCGAGTACGACTTCGACATCGAGAAGAACTCGACTCCTACGTCTTTCGCCCCCTTCACCTGCATCAGAGAGGGCGCATGGTCCTGGTCGAACACGAGGTCGGCATACGCGAGGTCGTGCACGACCATCACGTCGCGCGCCTTCGCGAACTCAACAAGCTGTTCGAAGAACGAGAGATCGACCATGGCCGTCGTCGGATTGTGGGGGAAGGAACACAGAACGACGCGCGGCTTCGGGTTGGCTCTCTCCCACGTTTCGACGAGGTCGCGGAAGAAGTCGGACTCGAGGGCCAGGGGAACGCTGGTTACGTTCGCGCCCGAGAGCAACATCGCGTACGTGTGGATCGGATACGTCGGCTCCGGAACGAGGACCGAATCCCCCGGCTCGCACAGCACCCACGCGAGGTGGGAAAGGCCCTCCTTCGCTCCGATCGTGGCGACGGCTTCCGTGTCGGGATCGATCGAGACGCCCCAGTTCCTCTCGTAAAGATCCGAGATCGCGTGCCTCAGCTTGGGGATGCCCTTGGATGCCGAATAGCGGTGATTGCGGGGGTTGTCGACGGCCTCTTTGAGCTTCTCCACGACCGGCTCCGGGGTCGGGATGTCGGGATTCCCCATCCCCAGGTCGATGATGTCCTCGCCGGTCCGCCGCGCCGCCATCTTCAGGTCGTTGACGATCGAGAAGACGTAGGGCGGGAACCGTTCGATGCGCCGGAATTCCATCCGCTCAAACTAGCAGTCGGCGCGCCCGCCTCCGGGAAAAGTCGTCACGCGTTCGGGTCGTCCATGCTGACCGATTTCCGGTCCTGCCGCCTGAGGTTGGTGAGACGGAGACGTCCGCCCGCCACCGTCGCATCGATGGCCACGGTCTCGCCGTTGCCGACGCCCCGGATCGTCGCCGACTCCCGATCGTCGTAGCCGAGCGCTTCGGCGCTCAGCCAGCGGATCGTGCCTCCGTGGCTCACCAGCACGACCCTCCCGGATGGGTGGGCCTCGACGATCCGCCTCACCCCCTCGAGAGCTCGCTTGCGCACGTCCGCCGGAGACTCACCTCCGGGGCGCGAGCTGTAGTGGCGGTGAGGACCCCAGAGATCGGGCCAGCGGCGGCGGATCTCGGCGGTGGACAGGCCCGTCCACTCACCCTGGTCGATCTCGTTGAAGGCCGGGTCCGTCTGCACGGTGAGGCCGTGTTCCTTGGCTATCGGCTCCGCCGTGTCGATCGCGCGCTTGAGAGCACTCGAGTACACGGCCGCGAGCGACTCCGAGCGGAGCCGGCTCGCAGCGGCAACAGCCTGCTCGAGACCCAGGGGGTCCAGCTCGATGTCGGCCAACCCCTGCGCCCGTTTCGTTCGGTTCCACTCCGTTGCCCCGTGGCGAACCATCAGGATCGTGGTGATGTCGCCTCCTCCGGCTCGGTCGTGAGGTCACCCCGGGCCTCGCGCAATCTCTTGAGCGGACCATCCAGATTGTGAGCGCGCGCAAGGGACTCGAGTCGATCCACGTCGGGCTCCCGCATTTCGGTCTGGACGATGGGTGCGTCGATGACGGGAGGCACGACGATGCGCATCGCATCCAGATACTCGCGGGAACGATCGAAAGCCTCGGCTTGCTTCGGGGGGAGACGGTCGAGATGTTCGAGGATCCCATCGATCGACGCGTATTCGCCGAGGAGCTTCGTCGCGCGCGTCGGCCCTATCCCGGGAACGCCGGGCAGTCCGTCCGAGGGGTCTCCGCGCAGCATCGCAAACTCGACGTAACGACTCGGTGGGATGCCATACGCGGCCTCGACCGCCCCCTCGTCGAAGTCCTTCAGCTCGCGCACTCCCTTCACGGTGAAAAGGAGACGGACGTGCGGATCGCGCACGAGGCATAGAAGATCTCTGTCTCCGGTGACGACGTAGGCGCGGTCCTTGCCCGAGACGTCTTGAACGAGAGTCGCGATCGCGTCGTCGGCCTCCAGGCCGGGGGAAACGACCCTCACCATCCCTAGCGCGTCCAGGATGTCGTTCAGCAGACCGAACTGCCACGTGAGCTCGGGAGGTTCTTCCGGTCGATCGAGCTTGAAGCCGTCGTAGGCCTCGACGCGGAAGCGTGGACGCCAGTTGTCGTCGAAGACGGAAACCACCCGGCCCGGCGCCCACACGTCATAGAGGGTCGCGAGCATGTCGAGATAGCCCCGCACCGCGTTCACGGGTCGCCCTTCCTCGTCGGTGATCGTCTTGGGCACACCGAAGAACGCTCGGTAGGCCAAGCTCGGTGCGTCGAGGAAGAGACTCGCTTTCACGAAGTGCCCAACACCCTCCTCGAGCGGCGCCGCGCTCCCCTGAACGTGGCCAGCGGCTCGCGACAGGCCTCCAACCATTCACTCAGATCGCGGACCTGCTCTCCGAAAGCCTGCTTGTTGCCGGTCCAGCGCCGCCTCGCCTGCGTCAGCAGTTTCTCGGATCGGTGTTCGTCCACGTCGGTTAGAAGCAGCGACAACAAGATGTAGGGATCGGGGCTCGCCGGCTTCTGGTCGACCATCACCTTGAGGAGCCTCGTCGCCCAGTCCATCTCGCTGAGCTTGATCAACTGGTCGCAGAGAGCCCACGCGTTCGTGAGGTCGTCGGGATCCAGCCGCAGCCTGATCTCGGCCTGCCTCGCGTGAACGCGTGCCACGTCGAACTCCTGCTCCCACCAGCTCATCTCTATCAGCGCGATGTACGGCCACATCGAGGCGGGATCGATCCGGCGAGCCTTGTCCAGCATGCGCTGGGCCTCCGGGATCCGCCGCTGGCGGAGGAGGCACTGAGCGAGCGCCGAAGCGATCTGGATCGACTCTGGGTTGGCCTTCAGCCCCCTGCGGAGGATCGGCTCCCGCTCCGCTTCCTCCGTCCAGTAGTTCTCCTCCACCGAGCTCCACAGGAGCCACGCGTGGGGATCGTGGGGCCTGACGCGGGCGTACCGGGACGCCACCCGACGGGCCTTCTCCTCGTCGCGACGGCGATTCGCCTTGGCAACGCGTCGCGCCGCGAAGCGCCAGGCTCCCGGGAACAACATCTAAGCGGACGACTTTCCTGCGGAGGTCACGGCGGACATTCTGCCGCGACCGCGGGCGGCGCGCTTCGAAGGGTACCCCCAGGGGGTATAGTGGACGAAGATCAATACCGCCTGAGAAGGGACACGATGTGCACGGGTATTACGACAACAAGGACGCTCTGCAGACCCGTCTGCGCCGGATCGAGGGCCAGGTCCGCGGGCTGCAGCGGATGGTGGACGAGGACGTCTACTGCATCGACATCCTGACCCAGATCTCCGCCGCCAACAGCGCCCTCAAGAAGGTAGCTCTCGCGCTGCTCGACGATCACATCAAGCACTGCGTGGCAGAGGGCCTGGCGTCGGGCGGCGACCGGGGAGATTCCATGGTCGACGAAGCGACCGCCGCGATCGAGAGGTTGCTGAAGGCGTGACGAGAACGAGAGTTGCCCAGAGGACCATCGACTACGACGTCGAGGGGATGACGTGTGGCTCCTGCGCGGCGCGAGTGCAGAAGACGCTGGCCAAGAACGAAGCAGTAACCGAGGCCGAGGTGAACTACGCGACCGGGCGAGCGCGCGTCTCGGTCAGACCCGGCGCCGAATCCTCAGCCCTGGAGGCCGCGGTCGAGCGCATCGGCTATCGACTCTCGCCGATCGAAGGGCAGGCGGCCAAAGACGATCCTCAGGACGCGGAGGCGCGGTCGTGGTACCGGAGGGTCTTGGGTGCCGCGCCCCTCGCCCTCTTCATGAGCGTCACGATGCTCGTCGGTCGCGAGGCGATGGACAACGACGTGGTGAGAGCGTTGATGTTGGTAACGGCCACGATCGCCGAGTTCGTCATCGGATGGCCGTTCCTGATCGAGGCGGCTCGCCGGGCACGGCACCTGGCCGCGAACATGGACACCCTGATCGCGGTGGGAACGCTGTCGGCCTACGGATTCAGCGTGTACCAGCTTCTCGTCGGGGGCGAAGATCTCTACTTCGAGACCTCCGTCTTGATCATCTCCTTCCTCACGCTGGGGCGCTACCTCGAGGCCCGCGCGCGGGCGAGCGCAGGTGACGCGATCCGCGCACTCCTGCGCATCGGCGCCAAGGAAGCGCGCGTCGTGCGCGATGGCGAAGAGATCGTGATCCCGGTGGACGGCGTGCGCGTCGGTGACCTGATGAAGATCGGTCCGGGAGAGAAGATCCCGGCAGATGGCGAGGTCGTCGAGGGCACCAGTGCGGTCGACGAATCGATGCT